>JAFSWW010000001.1 GCA_017444345.1 Synergistaceae bacterium
GCTGGCTGAAAGATTAAATATTTCTAAACAGGAAGCAAAAGACATAATGACTCGTTACTTTGATGCAGTGCCGAGCGTTAAAAATTTTATCGATAATATAATCTCTCAAGCAAAATCACGGGGTTATACTCAGACTCTATCAGGCCGAATCAGACCAGTTAACGAGATCCCCGCGAAAAAATCAGCACTTGACCGCGCTATAATTAACTCACCTATACAAGGAACAGCGGCAGACATTGCAAGAATGGCCATGATAAATTGGGAAGGAGATTTATTTTTGCAGGTTCATGACTCTCTAGTGTGTGAGTGCAAAGAGTCAGAAGCTCAAGAAATTGCGCAAATGTTACGTGAAATTATGAAGTCATCAGGGGGCGAAATAAATAATCTTGAAGTCGAGACTAAATCAGGGAAGACTCTAGCAAGTGTGTAAAAATTACGCCTATATGCTAAAATTTAAGCTCGTAGAAATACGTAATTATAATTATGATAATAAAATTTTGAGAGAGGGTTTTATCTATTATGAATTTCCTGCGTAAACAAATGAAATGGGTCATGGCTATAATCGTAATAGCTTTCTTGTTGTCTACATTCTTAATGTATGAAGGCAGAAGTACAAGACGTTCACCGAGCAGAAATCCCGACGGCACTATGTCAGACTATGAAGTCGCACAAATTAACGGGCGTTCTTTAATGCGCTCTGAACTTGAGCAGAGAGTCAGAAATTACCTGCAAAATAATTATAACTCAAGAAATTTAGCATCTCTTGACATGCCAGCGATTTATAATAATGTCCTGAATCAAGCGATTTTAGACTCGCAATTACTCAAAGAAGTTCAGGAGAAAGGCATAACTGTAACAGACGCAGAGGCCGAGCAAGTAATGAAAAATTACGCTGATACTTACTTCCCGACAAGAGAGGCATTTTATCAGGTCTTAGCACAGAACGGAATCAAAATTGAAGACTATAAACAAAATTTAGCGCGTCAAATCGCAACAGAGAGACTCGTACGTCAAGCAGTAGGAGAAATCATAATCAGTGAAGATCAGGCGGCGGAATTCTATGACTCAATGAAGAGTTTAATTTATACTCAGCCTGAAGGATTCATGATTCAAGCCGCGCAGTTTAACACGAGTTCAGACGCAGAAAATTTCAGGTCAAGACTCATTAAAGGCGATTCATGGCTTGCAATTCTATCAGATGACAAATTTGACTCTAAGGACGTAATAAATATCACTAAAGATCCCATTTTTATGCCGTCAACAGCTTTCAGAACGGGAACTTTTACCGTGCTCGCTTCACTTGATATTAATCAGCCCAGCCCGGTTTTTTCCGTGTCGAGCTATGATTTTGCGGTCGCTCTAAAAACTGAACATGTTGACTCAAGCGTAAGGCCTTATAACGAGGTCAGCGGGGATATTAAAGCACTCTTAACTCAACAGGAAGAGAGAAAGAGACTCACGGATTACGAGACGGAATTACGCAATAAAGCACAAGTTGTAATTAATGACGAGTCATTATTTGCCCGCCCTGTAGTCTCTGAAGATGAGCCGCCTAAATTCGATTATGATATAAGCGTTCAGGAAGTCAGCGGGGACTCAACGCCCGAATCAAGTGAGCCAGAATCAAAGCCAGTAGAGACTCAGACTCCCGCAATTAATGAGTCAAAATCTGAAGATAAGCCCGCAATTTCTGAACCTGAAATAAAATCAGAAGACTCAAAACCTGTAGAGACTCCCGCACCCGTTGAAATTAAATCTGAAAACGTGAAAGAGACTCCGGAAATTAACGAGCCTGAAGCAAAACCTGTAGAGACTCCAGCAAAGACTCCGGAAATCAGCGAGTCAAAACCTGAAGATAAGCCTGCAATTTCTGAACCTGAGTCAAAACCTGAAGACTCAAAACCTGTAGAGACTCCAGCAGTTAACGAGCCTGAAGCAAAATTAACAGAGTCTCAAGCAATTAACGAGTCAAAATCAGACGACGCAAAACCGGCTGTAACTCTCGAATTAGAACAGGAATCGCCCGCACCTGACTCAAAACCTGTAGAGACTCCCGCAAAAAATGAGCCTGCAACGGAAATTTTACCCGCTGAAATTAAATCAGAGTCTCAAGACAACGCGCTCGAAAACGGCGAAAATAAACCTATTGATGCCCCTGTTCAAGTTACTGAGACAGTAATAACGGACATTAAGGCCGACGAGAAAATTTTAGAAAGCGTAAATACAGCAGCAAATGAAATAATTTCGTCTGATAAATAATAAGTAACACAGGAAGTGAAATTTTTATATATGGCAGCACGGAAAAAAGTTTTAATTATAGGGTCAGGCCCTATTGTTATCGGTCAGGCTTGTGAGTTCGATTATTCGGGCACACAGGCCTGCAAAGCCCTTAGAAGTCTAGGCTATGAAATTGTCTTAGTGAACTCCAACCCCGCAACTATCATGACAGATCCCGAAATGGCAGATATTACTTATATAGAGCCGCTTAATCTTGAAAGATTAGAGTCAATTATTGCGCGTGAAAGACCTGATTATTTGTTGCCGAATCTTGGCGGGCAGTCAGGTTTGAATTTATGCGCGGAATTAAACAAGGCCGGAATTTTAGCAAAATATAATGTCGAAGTAATAGGAGTTCAGGCAGATGCAATCGAACGCGGAGAAGATCGGGTCGAATTCAAGAAAACAATGCAGAAACTTGGAATCGATATGGCTCGTTCTGAAGTTGCGTACTCTGTTGATGAGGCTTTGAATATCGCTGAAAAATTAAATTATCCCGTTGTCTTGCGTCCTGCTTATACTATGGGAGGTGCAGGCGGGGGACTCGTTTATAATCGCGATGAGTTAAAGACAGTCTGTGAAAGAGGTCTACAGGCCAGTATTGTTCATCAAGTATTAGTTGAGGAGTCTGTGCTCGGCTGGGAAGAGTTAGAGCTTGAAGTCGTCCGCGATAAAGATAATAACATGATAACTGTATGTTTTATTGAAAACGTTGACCCTATGGGAGTTCACACGGGAGATTCTTTCTGCGTCGCGCCCATGTTGACAATTTCGAGCGAACTTCAGGAAAAATTACAGGCTCAAGCATATAAAATTGTCGAACATATAGGAGTAATCGGCGGAACTAATGTACAATTTGCCCATGATCCTAAGACCGGGCGCGTAATAGTAATTGAAATCAACCCGCGTACTTCCCGTTCGTCTGCTTTAGCGTCAAAGGCTACAGGATTCCCCATTGCTTTAATATCTGCAAAATTAGCGGCTGGGCTTTCTTTGAGTGATATTCACTGCGGCAAATTCGGAACTCTTGATAAATATAAACCGGGCGGCGATTATGTAGTTGTGAAATTTGCGCGCTGGGCATTCGAGAAATTCAAAGGTGTACAGGACAAACTCGGAACTCAAATGCGGGCAGTCGGTGAAGTCATGAGCATAGGCCGAAATTTTAAGGAAGCATTACAGAAAGCAATTAGATCACTTGAGAAAGATAGATACGGGCTCGGATTCGCTAAAAATTTTCATGAACTCTCAAAAAATGAATTACTCTCAATGTTAGAATATCCGACGAGTGAGAGATATTTTATTATTTATGAGGCATTGAGGAAGGGCGCAACGGTTGAAGAGATTCATAATTTGACTCATGTAAAGAAATATTTTCTTGAGCAGATTCAGGAATTAGTCATTGAAGAAGAAAAAATTTTAGCTGATAAAAATATTTCGGATAATGCACTAATTCAGGCCAAGCGGGACGGATTCTCTGATAAATATTTAGCGAAATTATTAGACATTCCCGAAAAAGAAATCAGGGATCGCCGCGAAAAATTGAATATCTCTCAAACATGGGAATCTATTCATGTGAGCGGAACTCAAGACGGAGCTTATTATTACTCAACTTATAATAATTCTGACTCATCGTCAAATCAGCAAAATAAAATCTCGCAGTCACGTAAAATTATGATACTCGGAGGCGGCCCTAATCGAATCGGTCAGGGAATTGAATTCGATTACTGCTGTGTTCATGCTGCCCAGAGTCTAAAGCGTCTAGGTTTTGAGACAATTATAGTAAATTGCAACCCTGAAACGGTCTCGACTGATTATGACACTTCAGACAAATTATATTTTGAGCCTCTCACACTTGAGGACGTATTAAGCATATATAAATCTGAACAGCCCGCCGGAGTTATTGCGCAATTCGGTGGTCAAACGCCTTTAAATCTTGCGAGCGAACTGGAGAAAAACGGCGTAAAAATTTTAGGCACTTCACCGGAAATTATTGACTTGGCCGAAGACAGAGGCAGATTTAAATCAGTAATGGACTCGCTTAACATTCCCATGCCGGAGTCAGGAATGGCAGCAGATTTAAATCAAGCTCAGGAAATCGCAAATAAAATCGGTTATCCCGTAATGGTGAGGCCTTCTTATGTGCTGGGCGGCCGGGGAATGGAAATTGTTTACGACTCAGCGAGCTTAAATAATTACGTCAATGCAGCAGTCGGAGTTACTCCGGATCGGCCGATCTTGATAGATAGATTCTTGAATCACGCGCTAGAATGTGAAGCCGACGCTATTTGTGACGGGGTTCATGCTTATGTCCCGGCAGTAATGGAACATATAGAACTCGCGGGGATTCATTCGGGGGACTCGGCCTGCATAATTCCGTCAAGACATATAACGCCCGACTCTCTTGCTGCGATTAAAGAATATACGCGGAAAATTGCCGAAGCTATGCACGTTGTAGGACTCATGAATATTCAGTACGCTATAGAGAATGACAAAGTTTTTGTCTTAGAAGCGAATCCGAGAGCCTCCCGGACTGTTCCATTAGTGTCAAAAGTTTGCGGGATTCAAATGGTGCCTTTAGCAGTTGAAGCAATGACCCGCGATTTAACAGGACTTGACTCGCCGCTTGAAAATTTGCCCGAACGCGTTATACCATACTGGGGAGTTAAAGAGTCAGTATTTCCGTTTAACATGTTTCAGGAAGTAGATCCGGTTTTAGGGCCTGAAATGCGTTCAACCGGTGAAGTATTAGGAATTGCGAAAGAGGCCGGAGAAGCGTTTTACAAGGCAGAAGAGGCAGCAAATTCTAAGCTCCCATTAACTGGGAATGTATTAATTGCAGTGAGTGACTCGGACAAGAAAAATATTTCTGACATTGCAAGAAAATATATTAACGCTGGATTCAAGATTTTTGCGACTGAAGGAACTTGCGAGACTCTAAGAAATTCCGGAATTACTTGCGAAAAAATTTCAGGCCGGCCCGATGCTGTTGACTATGTTATAAACGGTAAAATAAATCTCGTGATAAATACTCCTAGGGAGAAGGCACTAACTCACACGGGGAGCGCATTACGACGCAGCGCAATTAAAGCAAGAGTCCCATATATAACAACTTTAGCAGGAGCAGATGCAGCTATTGAAGGAATTATCACGGTTAAATCGCAAAATAATAATTCTGACTCGTTGCTGTCAATTAAAGAATGGCACAATATGATTAAATAAAAAATTTACAGGTCCCGCGCTTTATAGTGTGAGACCTGTTTTCTTGTTTCTTGATATAAGAAAAATTTTATTGATTAGAGTCTTCCAATAATTATTATAGGCATTATCAGCACTAAGAATATTAACGAGAATATCCCCGCATTACAGCCTGACCCCGAATTTCTGATTCCAGTTGGTATATCTGTATCAGTGTCAGTGTCATCGTCGTCTGTATTAGTATCTTCACCGCCTGCACTTATAGGATTTATAATATCACGTCCTGAAAAATTTAATGCGAGTAAGGGCGTTATTAATTGTCTCTGTTCACTCAACGGATCATTAACTGCGCTTATAGGCACTGCATCAGGACTAATTACTATTGTAGTACGGTCGGACGATGTATATTCAACAGCTCCATTTATGACTCCGTCTTCAGCGAAATCAACCCAAATATTTTGAGCAAGACTGCGCACTGCCTGCCCCTGTGTACTGTTCAGGAAATCGGCCGGAATTAATACGCTGGGAAGATCAAAAATAAATGGCAGCTCGACTTCATGACACGCTAAATATGGGTCAGCTGTAGGAATATTCCAGTAATACATGTATGTTTTGCCTGTTCTGGCAGGTGATGAAGCCATTTGTATAGCCGGGACTCTGAAAAGTAATTCATTCAGAAATTCAGTATATGCCCATACTGATTCAATATCTCCCTGAAGAGTGATAAAATTTTCTGCATTATTAGCCATTGCTTCTCCGTAGTCAGGTATTTGTTTCATTGCATCAGTGAGCTGATTATAAGTCAAACTTAAATAATTAGCAAATACATCAAGACTGCCTATAGCTCCCAAGAAATAACGTACTTCATCAGCATTAGAGCCGATAAGAATATCATAATTACCTGCGTTTTCTGCAAAAGCTGTGTAAACATCTTCAGATAAAATTATGCCGTCACGTTCAGGAAAATTCAATGCGCCGTCAAGTTTTGCTGCTGCGTTTTGTAGATCTTGTGAAGTAAGAGCCATTAAGCCCGTCATGTCTGTTTTTCCGGTGATTTCGAGAAGTTTTTTTGCAAGTTGAGTCGCGTCCTCTGCTGAATTCTTTCTAGCCATTGACATTGCAACCGAACCGCTTTGAATTATAGCCCTCTTGAAGAGTCCCTGTGCTTCCGGCATTGTCATTAATAATGAAACTAGAGCCGCACCTGATGAATGCCCGAACACTGTTATATTATCAGGATCTCCGCCAAATGCAGCTATATTAGCTTTCAACCATTTAAGACTCTGTAAAATGTCAAGTATTCCTAAATTCCCGCTCTCTATAAAATTTTCGCCGCCGCTTACTTCGGAAAAATCAATAAATCCCATAATTCCCAGTCTATAGCCGACAGATACGACCATAATATTAGGATTATCAGCTGCTAATTTATGCCCGCTCCATTCGGGTCTAGCATTCCCGTTATATCTGAATGAACCTCCGTGAACCCATACCATAACAGGACGAGAAGCAGCACTATTATCATCGCTCGCTTTCCAAATATTAAGTGATAAACAGTCTTCACCTTGAGTCATGAGCGAAACAGGATTAGTATCAGACACTTTTTGTATAGGCACTGCTGAAAATTTATCAGCTTCGAATGTATTTGTGCTTGATTCGGGTGCTTGAGGTGCTTTCCATCTAAGAGAGCCTACAGGAGGTTTTGCATAGGGAACGCCAAGCCACGTAATTACATTATCAGAAGATAATACCCCGTTAAATGTTCCGTTATAACAGACTGCAGGAACTTTATCGGCAGCACTACACGAACCGCACATAATTAACAACATAATAAATACAAGAAATTTTTTCATATAAAAGTTTTCCTTTCTTTAACATAATTCACAAAGAGTCTTCCAGTATTATAGTGAAAGATAAATTGCAATTTATATTAATATTTCTAAGTAAAGAATTGTAACACAAAGGGGAGTATTCAAGAAATGCTATTATTTAACTTTATCACAATAACACAAAAGCCCGCTCATTTAAGCAGGCTCCATATTTTTAGCGGAGAATGGAGGATTCGAACCCCCGGAGGCTTGCACCTCAATTGATTTCAAGTCAACCGCCATCGACCGCTCGGCCAATTCTCCTTAAGACTTGCAGAATTATATCACAATGACTAAAATTTTTACAAGCAATTATAATTTATACGTGAATATTATGGGCTGGATTATATATAAATAAATCGTGAAGGAAGTATCACAACGCTAAAAATTTTCACAAGCAATTTACACGGGCGGGAATTATATAATTTGTCCAGCATATAAAATTTTATATATAATCGTGAAAGGAGTATCGCAAAATGTCAGTCTCTAAAATCTACAAATCCGACAAGAAAGCAAATTCTGCCATTGATAAATTATTACAATCTGAAGGAATCAGACGCGATAAAAATTTAGATTACACCTGCGCAATTTATGACGACGATTATAATATTATTGCGACTGGGAGCTGTTTCGGGAACACTTTGCGCTGTATGGCCGTTAGTCATGAACATCAAGGCGAGGGCTTAATGAATGAAATAGTATCGCACTTAATTCAATATGAATTTGAACACAAAATCTATAATTTATTCTTGTATACTAAATGCAATTCAGCAAAATTTTTCGGTGACCTAGGCTTTTACGAGATAGCCCGAATCGATAATCAAATTGTTTTCATGGAAAATCGGCGCAATGGATTTTACGATTACTTGACGGAACTGGCAAAAACTAAACAGGACGGGGCAAATATCGCGGCTCTTGTCTTGAATGCAAACCCCTTCACGCTAGGACATCAATATTTAGTAGAGAGAGCTTCACGAGAAAATGATATTTTGCATTTATTTATTGTTAGTGAAGATGCCTCACTTGTCCCGTTTGATGTCAGGAAAAAATTAGTCATTGAAGGCACGGCGCATTTACACAATATAATTTATCACGACACAGGGCCCTATATAATCAGCAGTGCAACTTTTCCGAGCTACTTTCAGAAGGACGATAGCGCAGTAATAGAGAGTCACGCAAATTTAGATTTGAGCATATTTATACGAATAGCAAAATCACTCGGTATTAATTCGCGTTATGTAGGTGAAGAGCCTAAAAGTTTAGTAACAGGCATATATAATCGCATAATGTCCGAGAAATTGCCCGAACATGGTATTAAATGCGTCATAATCCCCCGTAAAACTGAACAGGACGGCCAAGTCATAAGCGCGTCAAATGTCAGGCAGGCAATCAAAGAGGGCGATTTTGAACGAATTCGGGGACTCGTTCCTGAAAGCACGTATAAATTTTTTACCAGTCCTGAAGCCGAGAAAATTATAAATCGAATCAGAGAGTCTGATAATGTGATTCACTATTAGATATAGCAAAATAAAATTTGTGATATAATGCAGTCATGAATACGCAAAAATCACTTGACAAATTAAATCTTGGCCGCATAATGGTATCAGGTATCAGGTA
>JAFSWW010000002.1 GCA_017444345.1 Synergistaceae bacterium
AAGCCGCCGTCGGGGTGGGCGGGTGGGAGACGGCGGCACGCAAAAAATTTTATCTCGGAGCAGGGACTATGAACTCATCACTACTCGCAGCCAATGAAGGAAGATTTATCATTATATCCTTGCTGAAGAAACAAATTTTTATCTCGCGTTCTATATTTTGCGTTATTTCTCCGTTCTCGTCAAAAATTTCAGCTTTAAGAATGAATTTCGGCCCGACAACTTTTCGCAAATCCCTGTCGCACGGTAAGAGTTCGGCCACTTCTCCGCCGTTAATGCTTACATTTACCTGTTCAAGTGCTTTATATTCGCCGAGTGTCTTATTATCTAGGAAAATTTGATGTTCACGGCCTATATAAAACAGTCCGAATCCCAGCGCAATTAACGCAGCAAGTAAAATTATTCTCTGAGTCCACCGCATTATAAATTTCAAGAAAGCTATAAACATTATTATTTGCCTCCTTTGTTAGTGCCTCGTAGAGTCCTGCGTGCTGCTTCACGTTCTCTGTTTCTCTTCCAAGCATGAAGGACTAAGGCAATCGCTATAATTCCGTATGAGACAAAGACTCGGAAATACTCGCCGATTTGAGCATCACCGATTAAATTTTTACCCGCCATAGGTGCGACTATGAACATCAAATGAAATAATATTACTCCGACAAAGACATTAGCGATACTTGCTCTTGAGACACTTGCGCCGCCGATTAATAACGCAGCAATTGAGAACATACCGGCCTGATCATGGCTGTTATATGTATTAAGAGTTCCCATGTTTTGCAAGTAAATTATTTGTCCATAACAAGCCAGCACAGTTGAAATTACTATAGCGATTACACGAGTACGATTTACGGCAATTCCCGCGCTGTCTGCAACTGCCTGATTTTGACCGATCGCCCGCATGTCTTGGCCTAATTTTGTCTTTCTGAACCAGACTATAAAGACGCAGAATAAAGCAATTATTAACAGTGTAGCGAGAGGGATTCTTATTGCACCGTCTAAAAATGGAATCTGAATCACTGCAAATGCTCCGGTTGAGTTAATGCTTATAAATTGTTGAGAGTCTTTAACACCGGCTATAACTGTCGGCAGTAAATTATCGAGGACTCCGCGAATTCCCAGCAAGCTGACAGCATTACGAACTCCATAACCGCGCGACAATAATAATGCAGGATTTGTAATAGGAATTATCCAGCCCATTAAATATAACACTGTCATTTGATAGACTCCGTTAATGAAGAATCCCAGTATATAAGATGTTACCATTTCGCGGCCCTTAGCACGGTTTAATACAGCCCCGCAGAAAATTCCCAGAATTATAGCAATTGGAGTCCCTATTAAGCAAGCTAAGACCATTCCCGGAATTCCCACGACTCCCCAGTCGCAGATCATCAATAAACCTATTTGTCCGGCCATTGCTCCGAGTACCATTCCGAAATTTAAGCCCATTCCCGCCATAATAGGAATCAATAGCGACAAAATCAAGAATGAATTACGCCCGATTCTAGTTAATAACTCCTGAATTAAATAACTCGCAGAAAATCCGCTTAGTGGTATAGCAAAGGCAGAAATTATTATAAACACTGCTGGGACGGCATTATTTGCTATTATGTCAAAAAGTTTGCGAATCATCTTCCCGCACGCACCTTTCTTGTGAGAGCATAGAGAATCATTCCATTACTCACAATTAATCTTATAACTTCTGACATGTCAGTCTGCAAATAGCTATTTATTACAGAAGGAGTCATCGTTAATATTCCCTGAAATAAGAATGTCCCGACAATTACATTTAATATGCTTGCTTTGTTGACGCTTGCACCGCCCAGTAAAATCGACGCGACCGCCGGCAATGCCATATAGAACGGGCCCATATATAATTGTATAAATCCGAAACTCTGTTCATATACTATAATTCCAATCGCGCCGAGTACAGTCGAGAGTACTACGGAAATAGTGCGCATTTTGTCAACGTTTACTCCGGAAGCACGCGCAAATTCGGGATTTGATCCCACTGCAGTTATAGCCGTCCCTGTTTTACTGCGCATGAATACCCAGACAAGAAAGGCCATTACAGCAAAGAAAATTAACATACCGGTCGGAATTATGAATCTCTCGTTAATTCTTATAGCAAGGGCATTATTTAATATATTCAGCCAGTAACCTTCTACGCTTATTGTAGTTCGCAAGCCCCGGCCCGCATAGCCCCAGACCATTGTAGGATGTTTATACGGGAGTAAAAGCCACGCTATACACATAAACGAGACTGACGAGAATCCGACATAAGTAGCTATCATCATTTCGTCGCCCTTGACTCGATTTAATAATTTGCCGTAAAGCCAGCCCAGAACCGCCGCAATTGGAATCGCTATAATTATCGCACTAGCAAACCCGATCGGCTCTCTATATGTCTCAACAAATGCAGGAGTAAGCCATGTTAAATTATATTGCCCTCCGAGTTCAGCAAGTTTTGTTAAAATTTCCGCGTTTAACTCGATTGAAAGTGTAGCACCCAACAATCCCGCAATTATTCCCAGAGGCAGCCCGAAATTTAATCCGCAGCCAGCCTGTACCATAGGGATCATTGCTAAGACCATAACGCCATTCATGCCGAATCTGACAAGGGTATTATTTAGTGAAGTGTCAACATTTACTCCGACAAAGGGAGCAGCTATAAATAATCCCATCAGAAATAAAGCTATTATTATACGTGGCCAGCCTGCTTTATCAATGAAATTTTTTATCATTCTGTCTCCTCACTCTCCTTATTTAAATTTATTTTGTGTTGTCCCATCATGAGCATTCCGAACTCTTCAGCAGGACTCGACGCAGGAAGGACTCCCGCAATTCTCCCTTCTCCGACTATAGCGACTCTATCACAGACACTGCGCAATTCTTCAAGCTCTGAACTTGTAATTATTATAGTCGTGCCGTGTTCCTTGTTATATTCTTTCAGGGTATCAAGAACGAGAGTTTTTGCTCCTATATCGATTCCGCGAGTAGGTTCGCAAATAAGCAAAATATCAGGCTGTAACACAAATGCTTTAGCAAGACAAACTTTTTGCTGATTCCCTCCTGATAATTCGCCGGCTAATTGACTCGGTCCAGTGCATTTAATGCCAAGTGAGTCAATAAATTTGCGTGCTTCTTTTCTCATTGCGTACTCATTGCGGACTTGAAATATAAAGGGGATTCCGAGTAAAAATCTTCCTTGTGTCTGCATAGCTGTAAAAGTTATATTCCAGTCTAAAGGCTCATCAAGCAATAAACCGACTCCGCGCCTATCTTCAGAGACAAAGGCCATTTTACGGGACAATGCAGCGCGCGGATGATTCAAAGCTAATTTTTTCCCGAATAATTTAACGCGTCCCCCTGCAGGATATAATCCCATAATACCGTTTGGAATTCCTAATTTGCCGTGTCCTGCGAGTCCTCCTAGTCCGAAAATTTCACCCTTTTTGACTTCAAATGATACGTCCCTGACAGTCTCGCCGGGCATGTCTACCCATAAATGATCGACTTTGAGAGCGGGCTTAATTTTTTTCTTTTTCTTGGGTGGATTCAAAGTCTCGTTTACATTATCAGGAGTAACAGGCTCGTCGGGAATTTCGGGAATTTCAACGGGTCTGACACTTTCACGGCCTACCATTAACGCGGCAATTTCTCGTGTTGAAAGCTCGTCGCTTGATTTATCAGTAATTAATTTTCCGTCGCGCAAAACTAGAATCCTATGACATAAATCTTTGACTTCATGCAATCTGTGTGAAATAAATACTATTGCTATACCTGAACGCGCTAATTTCTTAAGAGCTGTTAATAAAATCTCGGCTTCACTCTCTGTTAATACTGCGGTCGGCTCATCAAGAAATAATAATCTCGTGTTTTTCCTGTCAATTTCGCGGGCAATCTCAATAAATTGCTTGTAACCTACCGGCATTTCACTTACTATCATGTCAGGATTAATATTTACTCCGAGCGTATGAATAGCAGAATTTGCCCTGTTATGCATTGCATCGCGGTCAAGAGTCGAGACTCTATCGCTGAATACATAATTAATTAATGAAGGATTCAAGACTTCACGATTTAACAAAATATTTTCAGTTGCTGTGAATCCCGGAATCAGTGAAAATTCCTGATGTACCATTCCTATACCTGCTGCGAGTGCCTGATTAGGTGAAGTGAAATTTACTCGTCTGCCGTCAAGAAATAAATCTCCCTCGTAGCCTCCTGTTGACGCTATAACGGGCATTCCGAATAAAATATTTAGCAGCGTCGACTTCCCTGCACCGTTCTCACCGACAAGGCCTATAATTTCGCCCGAGTCAATGCTGAACGATATATCAGACAAAACACGATTGCCGTAGTATTCTTTGCCTATGTGCTCAAGTCTAAGCAATGAGCTTGTATTATTATCTGACAAATAAAATCGCCTCCTACTTATTATTATATAATCAAAAAAAGGGAATGCTTGAATTTGCACTCCCTATGAATTAGCTAGAATTAAATATTTACGCGAAAATTTTTATTTTACGGGAGTCATGCGGATCTTGAAATATTTTTCGGGAATCTCAACTTCAGCAAGTCCGAGAAAATCTCCGCCGAGCACGTATGTATCTTGACGCAATAAAATAAATTTCGTGTTCTTAACGCCTGTTACTGCATCAGTGAAATAACTTGCTCCCCAGTGTGCACCCGGGCAGAATTCGTCATAAGCTGTTCTCATTTCGCGCAATGCTTGAGCCGAGCCGAGTTTATTCGTGAATGTGCCTTCTACGTATCTTTTGCCGTATTCAACAAGTGCCGCCGTTGTCGTATAGCCCCATGAATAGGCCCATGTTCCCATACGTCCGCCGCCTCCTGCTTTAACTACAGCGTCCTCTACTTTTTTCAGGATTGCGGGCCAGTCGCCTTGTTCCTTTGATAAATCAATTCCGAGCGCTCCGGGATAACCCATAACAGGTGAGGGCAAATCAGCTTCAACGAAATAACCGCCCAGTGCAGCGACCTGACGTAATAGAGGCTCAGTGTGTCCGTCATTTGTGCAGAAAAATGCAGCGTCTTTGCCGTATTTCTCGATCCATGCGGGCATATTCTCAAGAATATATTGCTGGGCTCCTGCCATTCCTACATCGCTGGTAGGGTCGGGGGCTGTCTCGAATACAAATTTGATTCCCAGATCTTTGCAGGCTTCTTCCATAATTGCGCGTCTAAGTCCTAAAGTCTCATAGCTCATATGACGGGGGAATGAAATATGAACGAAAGTTTTTGCGCCCATTTTCTTAGCTCCGAGGGGAATTGTGTAGCCTCGTCCGATATGATCCGTGTGAGTCGCTATATGAGCGGCTTCTGTGATTACTCCGGGATCTTCGTGGGGTTCGCCGGCAAGCAATAAAATTTTGTCGCCGTATTTCTCGCGGATTCTCCTGAAGGCTTCAGCTGTTCCGGGGACTGCCTGATTTACTACGATGACTCTCATTAATGGATCGTCAGCAAGTCCCACTATTTGAGCTATTACTGTTTCCTGCTCTGAAGGGAAGTTATCAGGATAAGTAATGTGAGTTATCATGCCGCCCTTTGACGCATCGCCGTATTTCTGAATCATTAACTCTGCGCCGCGTAAATCGTCCTCACTCTGTGAAACTGTGCCGGTTACGACTCCGATATGAAATTTTGCGTCTTCAGCAAATGCCGCACTAATTAACGCAATGACAAGCGCGAATACAAGTATAAATTTTTTCACAGTAAAAATTGCCTCCTTAAGAATTAATAAATATATAAATTTGTGATGTGAATAATTATATTAGCTCGTAAAATTTTTAGCATTAGCAGAATTCATGAATTAATCTACAACCTGCGAAAAAGTTGACGCAACATTATATTTAATTCCCAGCGATTCAAAATATTTTTTGCACATGAAATTTTTATATTTTCAATACCGCGTAAATCTTGATTTCTTGCAGATCCTTTTGTCTCAATCACTGAAAATTTTTCGTCGATAACGGCCGCCCAGTCAGGATTATATTTTCCTGTAGGAGTCTCAATCGCAAAATTTCCGGGTAACTTCAAATGCACTGAAACATTCTCGCTCGAATCAATTTCACCGGCAAAATCTTTCTCTATACCTGAGTCGCATATTGCATAATCATAGAGTCCGCGTTTACGGGTCTCCGCAATTTCTGACTCGTTTGCAAATTTTTCACGTTCGAGAGAGTCAAATATTTCTGAGTCAATCTCGTCAAATTCGTCTATTGCCTCATATTTTATATTATCTGCTGACATGATAGATTTCTGTTCATTAATTAATATAATTGTCTGCGCTATGAAATTTTCAGGATTCAAAGCAAATAACTCTAATTTTTCAGGATTTATAGATTTAAGAATATCAACAATTATTTTGCGTGAGAGTTCAGTTTGGCGAGCTAATTTGCCTACTAAATCATATTTTGTGAAAGCTGAAAAATTTTCAAGAGTTATATATTTCGAGTCCCCTTCAGTAAAATTAAAATTTGAGTCCATATTCCCGCGCTCGATTTTTACGTGAACACGAGAAATTTGTAACAAGTCATTTATTTTGCGGGCTGAATCTTTTATGAAAGCTGACTCGTTGAGATTCACAAAATAAATTGATTTGCGGTTAATTCTGCGCCATAGTTCCCGGAATTCAGGAGACTCGAATCTCTCGCGGTTGAGTGTAATTTTTTGCTGCTCACGTGTATTAGCGATTCTTGGCGAGTCCTCGTTATTCTCTCTAAATTCTGACTGCAGACCTTCAGCAAAATTTTTATAGCTTTCACTGGCAATTACAGTTAATAAATTTATTTCTCCGTCTATTATTCTAGTTCCGTCCTGATTCACCGGTAAACGCAAGCCCCGCCCTATTTCCTGCCGCCGCCGTATATCACTGGTAGAATTTTTCAGCGCGCAAATCTGAAACACGTTTGGATTATCCCAGCCTTCACGTAAAGCCGAGTGAGAAAATATAAATCTTACAGGTTCGCCGAGATTCAAGAGTCTTTCTTTATCGCGCATAATTAAGTCAAATGCTGAAATGTCGTCGCTCGTGCCTTCTTTCTTGTTAATTTTGCCGTCCGTCATGCGATTATTTTTGTCGATCGAGAAATACCCCGCGTGAGTCGATTCTGCTTTTATGCTCGCTAAATATCCCGAATAAGCCGAGTCTTGATTCTCAAAATTTTTAACTGCCTTGTTATATTCTTCCTCGAAAATTTTAGCGTAAATCCCGTTATATTCGCCGTCATCATTATATTTTCTGTATTTCGCGACCTCGTCAATAAAGAATAACGACAAAACTTTTATCCCTCTGCTGTATAAAATTTTCTCGCGCCTTAAATGAGTCTCTATTGTCTCTCTTATCTGAATGCGCCTTAATTCGTCCTCGTTGAGATTGCCAGTTATCTCACCTTCTGAAAGTTTTACACCGTTCAGAAATTCTATGCTGTTATTCAGGCCGTCAATCATGCGAATTATATAACCGTTTTTATACTCGTCTAAATGGCCGGATAACTCAAATAAATTTGCGCCCTCGTTTAATTTTCGCGTTAATCGCTGCAAACCTGATTGAGTCATTCTGTCAAATTCGATCATAGCTGCCGGGTCATGTTCAGATTTTATTATGCCTCGTAAATAGACATAGCCCGAACCTGCCGCAATATTCGTAAACGTGAAGCCTGTTACAGCAATTTTCTTGACTAAATTTTTGTCAAGTGCCTCACCTGCTCCGAGTTTATATACAAGATTATATTTTTCTCTGGGAGTCGCTGAATAACGCAAAATAAATAACGGGTTAAAATCTTTTATGCCTTCACGAGTCTTGACTCCCTCGACTGATTGAGGCTCATCAATTATTATTATCGGCCTGACTGACGAAATTGCATCAATGGGCCTGCGTCCTCCGAACTTGTCAATATTCTTGTGAATTAATCGTGAATTCTCGTCCCTTGCGTTGAAAGCCTGCGAGTTTATAATCATTGCCTGCAAATTGCTGTCTTCTACGAATTGGCGTATTTGTCCGGTCTTGGCCGAGTCGTAAATAAAATAATTTATCGGCTGTGTATAATCTGCTTTAAAATGTTCCTGAGTTATCGCAAAAGTTTTATATACTCCTTCACGTATTGCTATACTGGGTACGATTATAATAAATTTGCTCCAGCCATATAATTTATTTAATTCATAAATAGTGCGGATATATGTATAAGTTTTGCCCGTGCCTGTCTCCATTTCGACGGTAAAATTTTTACCAGCTAGCGAGTCAGACTGAGGAAGATTATTACTTTCCTGAACTTTACGGAGATTTGCGAGAATTTGAGCGTCATCTATAATAATTTCTCGATTCCCGAACGCTGTAAACGTAAAAATTTCGCCCTCATTCCTGCCAGTAAATGAAAATCTCTCACTGCCCTGACCGTTGAATAAATCACAGATTGATTTTGCCGCTCTCTCTTGAAAATCTTGTTTTGCGAACTTGAGCCTAATTGCCAAATTGCCCCGCTCCCTTCATATTTTATATAGCACAAAAAATTTTATTTCCGCCCGTTTATAAGCCGTTATCTTTTGCCGGAACTACCACTCACCCGCAAATCCCCCTCTACAAATAATAATATATAATTATCAGCAATCATACAGTTATTATCTTTTGTCGAACTCAGAATCTACGAAATAATAATCTCTAATTATCAGCAATCCTGACGCAATCAACAAATCACCGTCTACAAAATAATAATATCCGAATCTTCCGAGTAATGCGCGAAAATATGACGTAAATTTATCATGTCGTTCACGTTCTCAAAGCAGGAGTCACGGAATAATGCGCGCTCCGGCCTCTTCTTTGCAATATATTCAATTAACGGACGATTTATATTTTTGTCAAAGCAGGCAATAATTTTATTTTCTCCGTAATAGTGCAGAGTGAACCCGTCAACAATTTCCGCGCTGTAACAAAGCGACAAGGACAGTCCAAGCTCTGAAACTTGAGCGAATAACAAATCTAATGCGTTCCTGTCAGGCTTTATATTTTCTGTCAGGGTGTCAAGAATTCCGGGCGTGTACTCTTCAGGTGAGAGAAAGACATTTTTATAATTGCCCGAGTCGACCTGAAGGACTCTAAATCCCTTGTCGCCCCATTGCAGATTTTGACCGGCTTTAATTATTCTTGCGCGACCTATATCGCAAATAGTGTTATAACCGGCCTTAAATGCTTCAGAGTCAGGAGCGCAGGACTCGGGAATTTGTACGAGTATAAATTTTCGATTCCCGCCTAAGTCTGCATTATTCAAATTCATAACAGCGTGGGCAGTTGTTGATGAGCCGGCAAAGAAGTCTAATATTATTGCGTTGTCGTCGAGATTTGCGAGAGTCATTAAATGCTGTAATAACCGCACGGGCTTGGGACTGTCAAAATATAAGCCGCCTAAAAGTTTTGCGAGTTCCTGCGCGCCCTCTTGAGTATGACCGACATTTTTATTGTGTAAAATCGAAATCGGCGACATTCCCGAAAATTTTAATTCCGATAGAAAACGTTTCAATCTAGGGACTCCGTCACCGTCTGCACCGAACCAGATTCTATTATCATTTACTTTTTGTTGAAATGCTGCCTTTGATAGTCGCCAGCAACGTCCGGGCAATGGCTCTATAATTTTTCCTGATGGAGTAGTAACAGGATAATCATATTCAGCACTGTATGTTTTAACGGTAAGATTACCGGACATCCATACACCGCGCGGGTCATTATCGGGGTTGCTGTATCTTGAGTCGGCCTCTTCTGTTCGCGGGAGTCTCTGAATCGTGAACGCGTCAATATTATTTGCGAACATCAATATATAATCATGACTCACTGATATAAATTTTGCGTCATTCTTAGGTGCAAATGCTTTCTCCCATATTAACTGGGCGATAAAATTATCTTCTCCGAAAATCTCATCACAGATCTTGCGTAAATTTGCCTGTTCGTTGTCATCGATTGAGATAAAAATAACGCCGTCATCAGTTAATAAATTTCTAGCGAGCTTCAATCTTGAGTAAATCATGCTGCACCAGTCCGAATGAAAGCGGGGATTACTTTTTGAATTTTCACGGAAATTAGCGGCTGTAAAATTTCGTCTGCCCTCGTCGTCAAAAGTTTTTTGCTGTTCATGTTCCTGCGCTTGAGAGTGAGAGAAGTTATCAGAGTAAATAAAATCATGTCCGGTGTTATAAGGGGGGTCTATGTAGATTAATTTGACCTGTTTCATATAACTTTTTTGCAAAATTTTCAGGACTTCGAGATTATCGCCTTCAATATATAAATTCTGTGTTGAGTCAAAATTTATGCTTAAGTTCGGATTTGGGCGCAATATTTTATCAGTCGGTGAGGCTGCTTTGAGTTTAGCGGCGTTTTTGCCCGGCCAAGTGAGTTCGTAAAATTCGCGTTCGTTCATGATTATATGCTTCCAGTCAGAAAAATTTTTATTGAAGTATAGCATGTGAGAGTGTGAATGTGTGATAAAATAGGGACAACATTGAGGGGAGTTGAACCCTATTTAGTGAAATAAAACGCTCATTACTAGCTGAAGAGTTTTTCCAGCAAGGTTATTACCAAGATGGCGAAATCAACAAGCCAGTGAAGAACTGCGGCGATTGACTTAATTATGCGGATCAAGTCGCGCCGCTTTTGTCTTCTGGAGCGTTTGTCGTTGTGTTTTTGCGCCAAATTTCTGCACCAGACTTTCTCACGGTGGACTCTCGCTTTTCTATCAATGAGCCGTGACTCTCATGACGAGCCAAATGAAAGACTCGGCTTGCCGAGCCTCTTAACGCAAAATTATATCAAAATATTTTATATGAGTTCGTATTAAGCTATAATAATAAAAATTTTTATAATTTTCTAAGGAGGCTATAAACATGAAACGCGTATCGTTATTAGTGAAAATTTCTATAGGCTTTGTGCTGGGAATAATATTCGGCTTTGCAATCGGTCCGACTGTGGCAAACTCTCAGGCTTTGAGCGTCTATATAATGCCGTTTATTGATCTTGTCGGAAAAATTTTCCTGCGCTTGTTAATGATGCTGATAGTTCCGTTAGTATTCTCTTCACTTGTTGCCGGAGCTGCTTCAGTCGGTGATATTCACAAACTTGGCCGAATAGGAATAAAGACTCTTGCTTTATATTTAGTCACAACTGCGATTGCTATAATAATCGGTCTTGCATGCGGAAATATATTTAATCCCGGCGTAGGAATGAACATTCCCGGAAATATTCAAGCGACATCTAAGGCCGCAAAGCCTCTTGTTGATGTAATTCTTGATATATTCCCGACAAATCCTGTAGCCTCAATGGTAAATGCCAACATGCTGCAAATTATAGTATTCGCTTTATTTTTCGGGGTAGCTTGTATCTTAGCAGGTGAACGCGGCCGAAAAGTAGCAGATTTCTTTGAGAGTGTCGCAGAAGTCATGTATAAAGTTACTCATGTTGTTATGAACGTCGCTCCGTACGGTGTATTTGCATTAATAAGTGTAACAGCGGCAAAATTTGGAATTGCTATTCTTGCACCGTTCGTGAAAGTAATCGCGGCTGTATTTATCGGCTGTATTATTCACGCATTAATAGTTTACTCCGGAATGATTACGGTTATTTGCAGACGTTCGCCGAAATGGTTCTTTAAGGGAATTGACGAGGCAGCAATCACGGCATTTGTTACGCGTTCAAGTTCGGGGACTCTTCCTGTAACTCTTGCGAATGTCCGCGACGAATTAGGCATATCTGAAGGTGTAAGCTCGTTTGTTTTGCCGCTGGGAGCCACTATAAATATGGACGGGACGGCATTATATCAGGGAGTTTGCGCGCTTTTCGTTGCTCAAGCGTTTAATGTGCCCATGACTCTTAGTATGCAAATAGGGATCGTAGTAACTGCGACTCTTGCTTCAATAGGAACGGCAGGAGTTCCCGGCGCGGGCTTGATAATGCTCACAATGGTATTAACAAGTGTAGGACTTCCAATTGAAGGAATCGCGCTCGTAGCTGGTATTGATGTAATTCTTGACTCGGCCCGTACTTGCTTGAATGTCATCGGCGATACTGCAGTTTGTGCCGTAGTAGCTGCGACTGAAGGCGAAACTTTGAAATCTTAGAATTATATTCAAACATAAATTTTTGAGTGAGTCAGGGAATAAAAAAATCTCTGGCTCATTTATTTTGCTTTAACGTGATAAAACGCTGAAAAATTTTTATTACTGTGCTATGATTCATAAAAAATTTTACACGAGGTGAATCGTCAATCATGAGGAAATTTTTATTAACACTTCTTGCGATTTCATTATTAGCTGTACCGGCATTCAGTGCAGAGCCCATTAAAATCGGAGAGATCGCGACAGTAACAGGAGATTTTGCGGCCTATGGTGTTGCGGAAGTCGAGAGCGTAAAAATTGCAGTTGCTGAAATAAACGCAGCGGGCGGAGTTCTCGGTCGTCCTCTTGAAGTCGTTATGTATGACTGCCGAACAAGACAGGAAGACATGGTAAACGCTGCACGAAGACTCGTAGAACAGGACAAAGTTGTTGCAGTAATCGGGCCTTCAGGTTCGGGACTATGCATCGCAGCAGCTCCGATATTTAATCGCGGACACGTTGCGCACTTGGGAACATTGCCGACAAACCCGTTAGTAACAGTTGACGAGTCCGGAAAAGTCAGACCCTACAATTTTAGAATTTGTTTCTTAGATCCCTATCAGGGTGCAATAATGGCTCAATTCTCATATATAAATTTACGAGCTAAGAAAGCAGCAATACTTTACGACGTATCGAGCGATTATTCACAAGGTCAGCGCGAATTCTTTATAAAGAGTTTCGAGAAGTCAGGCGGCAAAATCGTAGCTGATGAGGGCTTCAGAGGTGAAGATGTTGATTTCCGTTCACAGTTAACTAACATGAAAGACTCTGATGCAGACGTGTTAATATTCCCGTTCATGGGTAAATCTTTACCGTTAGCAGTAAAGCAGGCCCGCGAGCTCGGAATCGAACTTCCCATAGTAGGCGGCGACGGTTACGGCGATTTTATGTGGGAGATTTCAGGAAATACACTCCGCAATACTTTCTGGGTAAGCCATGTTGATAGATATGACCCGACATTAAAAGCCTTCTTTGATAAATATTACGAAGAGACAAAAACGGAATGTCAGGAATTCATGAATGCTGTTATGGCATATGACTGCGTTTACTGGCTTAAGGACGCAATCGAGAGAGCAGGCAGCACAGACCCTGAAAAAGTCCGCGATGCACTTGAGCAGACAAAAGATTTAAAGTTAATGCACTGTGTATTGACTATGGACGAATTCCATAATCCGACGGGTAAGGACGGAGTTATTTTACGCTGCGACGAGACAGAAAGAAAATCATTATTCTTCACAAAGATCCGTCCTGAATAAGTGAAAAAGTTTATACACTTGCGCATATATTTTTTTTCGCGTCAGTCCTGATTCAAGAGTCGGGGCTGGCGTTTTTTATGGCTATATTAAATTAGGAGGGTAAAAATTTTGCAATTTACATTTTCTACGTTGATACAGCAAATAATTAACGGGCTTTCACTTGGGAGCGTTTATGCTTTGATTGCTGTAGGTTATTCGCTTGTATATTCGATTCTGTTATTCTCAAATTTTGCACACGGGGGCTTTCTCGTAGTCGGGGGCTATGCTTGTTATTTTTTGCTGACTCAGTGGGGTTATAGCGTGCCCGTCTCAATGGCGGGAGCGTTAATTGCTTCAGGACTCACGGCGATTATAACAGAGAGACTTGCATATAAGCCGATTCGTGAACGAACTACAACGACATTATATTTATTAATTGCTTCAATGGGAGTAAATATAATAATAGAAAATTTATTTGTCGTAACAGTCGGAGGCCGTATAAGAGCATTGCCGCAAAATACTTTTCCGACGGGAATATTTAAGATTGCCGGTGTTACTCTAAGCGCGTCCGATATTATTTCACTTGTAACAGCAGTAATTTTCTTGACCATGCTGCAAATTTTCTTGAATAAAACCCGCTGGGGTTTGGCGATTCGTGCAGCTGCCTGCGATATTCGGACGGCCGGATTAATGGGAGTAAATGTTACGTTTTTGATCAGCCTAGTATTCTTTGTTGCTGGAATTCTTGCGGCGGTCGGGGGGATTTTCTTGTCTGTCAGATATAGCTTGTACCCTCAATTAGGAAGTATAACGACAAAGGCATTTATTGCGGCAGTAATCGGCGGGCTTGGATCTTTACCCGGTGCAGTTGTCGGGAGCTTGATTCTCGGACTCGCTGAAATGTTGACGGCGGGATTTATAAGTTCACAAATGCGCGACTTAGTAGTTTATTCTTTGCTAGTTATAATGTTATTGATTCGTCCTGCTGGATTCTTCGGCAAGGCAGTAAGTGAGAAGATATAAACATGATGAGAAATATTTTATTAATTATAATCGGGCTTGCTTTGGCTTTAATTCCCATGGGCGGCTATCAAGAAGGAATAATAATTTTAATGTGTATAAATTGTATTGCTGCAATGGGAGTCAGCATATTAACGGGATTTACAGGAATTTTTACGCTGGGACATGCTGCATATATGGCACTGGGAGCTTACACGACGGCGATTTTAACAGTAAGATACGGCGTTCACTGGATTCCTGCGATAATTGCGGGAGGACTCATGGCTGTATTAATTGCGTGGCTGATAGGACTTCCGACTCTGAAATTAACGGGAGATTATTACGCGATTGCATCAATAGGACTCGGCGAGGCTATAAGATTAATTCTTGAAAATTGGCAGTCTTTCACGCGGGGAGCTCGCGGATTTCCGGGCATTGAGCCTTACACGACAAGGATTTGCGCTGTGATAATATTTATCGGGCTTGCTATAATAACATTTAATTTTCTTGATAGTCGGCTAGGGCGTGAGTTGAGAGCTTCACGGGATGACTCGGCGGCTGCGTCGTTGATGGGATTTAACACGCCTCGTACTAGAATGAAAGCATTATTATTGTCAGCTTTTTATTGCGGGATTGCCGGGGCTTTGCTGGGCGGTTATATGAGCTTTATTCAGCCTTCTATGTTTGACATGATGAAGTCGACGGAATTAACGGCGGTTGTAGTTTTCGGCGGACTCGGCTCAATGAGCGGGACAATTTTAGGCTCGGCAGCTATAACTCTAATAATGGAATATTTCCGGGATATTTCGCAGTATAGAATGTTAATTTACGGCTTATTACTCGTTATTATAATGGTCTTCAGGCCGGAGGGACTACTGGGCAGCCGCGAAATCTGGGAGTTATTCTCACTGGAAAATTCTAAACAGGAGGACAAATAAATGCTTGAACTTTCTCATATAGATATGTTTTTTGGAGGAATCGCAGCACTTCATGATATGTCCTTCAAAATCGAGAAGAATTCTTTAACGGGAATAATCGGGCCAAATGGAGCAGGTAAGACTACAATTTTTAATATAATAACGGGCGTATATACTCCGAGCGCGGGCAATGTATATTTTAATGATATTGATATAACGCCTCTGAAAGCCTATCAGATTAACAGGCTGGGAATTGCGAGAACGTTTCAGAATTTGAGATTATTCACACGTTCAAGCGTACTAGATAACGTAATGACAGCAGCCCAGAATAAATATATTAATTCTTACAAGGAAGATTTTTTTGCAGGAAATATGACTCAGGCTAACTGCCCGGATTCGTCTTGCTGGTATAGCTTTATTGAGTCATGCCTTCATTTTGGACGATGGGACAAAGTGGAGAAAAAATTACGTTATGACAGTTTAGAATTACTTGAGAGAGTAGGACTCTCTGACAGGGCAGAACAGGCAGCGGGGACTCTTCCTTATGGTATGCAGAGAAGACTAGAGATTGCCCGGGCACTTGCTTTATCACCTAAATTATTATTACTTGACGAGCCTGCAGCAGGAATGAATCCCGAAGAAGTTTTTGAGCTGAATGACTTAATCACGGGGATTCATAAAGATTTTGATCTTACTACTTTAGTAATTGAGCATCATATGGATTTAATCATGAAAATTTGTCCGCATGTAATATGCTTGAATTTTGGCGCGAAAATTGCGGAAGGGTCGGGCGAAGAGATTCAGAATAACCCGGAGGTCTTGACGGCGTATTTAGGCACTGAAGAGGAGGAGGGCAAATGAAGATGAGCAAAAATTTACTTGAGACAAGGGACGTTTGCGTTAATTACGGGGCTATAAAGGCACTTGCGGGCGTGTCTATTAAGTTAATGGAAGATGAAATAGTTTCAGTTATCGGCGCAAATGGAGCAGGAAAATCTACTCTCATGAATGCAATAATGGGAATGGTAAAAATCTCAAGCGGAAATATTTTCCTCGATAGTTACCCGTTATCTTCAAAAAATTATAAGATTGTCCAGAGCGGAGTCGCTTTAGTTCCTGAAGGCCGGCGGGTATTCACGACTCTGACTGTTTCAGAAAATTTGAGAATTGGCGCATTTACCCGTAAAGATAAAAGCGAGATCTCAAAAGATTATGAATGGGTGTTCTCGTTATTCCCGATCTTGAAAGAAAGATTAACGCAATATGCGGGGACTCTTTCAGGCGGTGAACAGCAAATGTTAGCGATTGCCCGTGCTTTAATGGCTCGTCCGAGAGTGTTATTACTTGATGAGCCTTCACTGGGACTCGCTCCGATTATAATACGCGATATATTTAAAGAGTTAAAGCGCGTCAATGAACAGGGAGTCAGCATTTTATTAGTCGAACAGAACGCAAGGCAGGCATTATTATTGTCTCATCGTGCTTATGTTTTGCAGACCGGGCGATTATTGAAAGAAGGCAAGAGCAGCGATTTATTACAGGATAAAGATATAAAGGCTGCTTATCTCGGCAATTAGTATATAATGCAAGGGGGAGCAATTCCCCCTAAAATTTTTATCGTGAAATATTCAGAAGCGAATCAAATCCTGTTTGTGTGAGAATTTCACTTAC
>JAFSWW010000003.1 GCA_017444345.1 Synergistaceae bacterium
GGGAATAACTAATATATTTCTAGCATGAAAATTTTATCTTAGGCTGGACTTGACAAGCACAGGAGACTCATTTAAGCGTGTTAATAAAAAATTTGCAATACATATATTTCTAGCATAAAAATTTTATCTTAGGCGGGACTTGACAGGCGCAGGGGGCTCATTTAAGCGTGTTAATAAATAAAATTTGCAAATAACATGAAAATTTGTCTATAGTGAGCGAGCGGGACTCACTTTGCGCGGGCGACTCGTTTAATGCGTTTGAATGGGTAAAATTTGCAATAAATATATTTCTAGCATAAAAATTTTATCTCAAGCGGGACTCTCTAAACACGTAATATATTTATGCTATATAATAATTTCTCGTGAAAAATAAATCATGCTTTTTACAGCTAACTATATGAAAATTTTTCGTATAATTTCCTACATAAATAGATTTATAATCAGGGAGTGAATTTTTTTGCGTGAAACTGAGCGCACATATAATCATAATCATAAACGTAAAAATAAATTTGCAAAATTTCTTGCTTGGCTCATTCTTATTATAATAGTGTCAGGGGTTATACTTTCATTTGCTGATATAGGCGGGTATATGCTGTTCAACTTGGCAAAAAATTATCTCGGTGAAAATTATAATCTCTCTCTATATACTGACAAAATAACCGGCAATCCATTTAAAGGCTACAGACTGAATAATTTTGAGCTTCACGGCGACGGCGGTAAGAAAATTTTATCAGCTGAAAATTTGTTATTGAGCTTGAGACTCTCGGCTTTAATTCGCGGCAAAATTAACCCTTCTGAGCTTGCAATTGAGGGAGCTAATATAAATCTTGACTCATTTTCCGGCTCGCTCGGCAAATTCGGGGATTTTCCGATAAGGTTTATTCCTGCTGATATAAGCATAATAAATAGCAAGTTAAATTCTTTGGCCGGAGTCTTTGACGTTAAAAATTTACACGTGAATTTCGAAAAATTTGACGTAAATATTGACGCGTCTCTTAATGGGATTCCAGTTAACGGCATTATAGACTTCAGCGAGTCATCAGGCTTTAACGCTATTAACAGGTCAGATATTTCTATAGGCTCCGGCAAAATTTTAGCGACCGGGGGAATATTTAATAATGAAGCTCTTGATCTGCACGCGTCGATTCAGGACTTAAATTTGCAGGAAATAGCGGCGATTTATCCAGTTTTGAACGAGTCAGGCGGCTTTGACGGCACAGCAAATTTTAATATTGACATAACGGGCTATAAAGATGAGCCGAGAATTTCGGGGAGTCTTGACTATGTAGGGCGGAAATTTTACGGGCTTTTTCTCGAACGAGTCAGCGCAAATCTTGCATATTCTGATAATGTTTTGACAGTAAATGATTTGCAGGCCAGCGCGTTTAGTGTTCCCATTCAGGGCGAAATGTCAATTACTTCACGGCCGAACGAAAAATTATTTATTGCTATAAAACTTGACGGCAGCGAGACAAATTTAGACGTTCCCGAACTCAAAAAATTATCAGGAAAAATCGAGTCCTTCAACGCAGATATAAGGGGCTGTCTTGACTCATTGAACGGAGTTATTAATTTCTCGGCTCCTAGAATTAAATATAATAATAAAACTTTAGCGAATATCAAGACTCAAATAAAGCTCTCTAACAGTGATACGGCAAATGTAAACGGGAAATTTATTTTAGAAGGCGCGCAGGGATATTTACAGGGTAAGATTGAGTCGTTCTTATTAAGGCCGGTATTAAATCTCAATGCAAAAATTGTTGATCTTGATATAAATAGAGTCGCTGATATCTTCATTGAAAATTTTGACGAGTATAAATTATCCGGGAAGATTACGCTATTAAGTGAGATCAAAGGCAGCGCAGGGAATCCAGTTTTAACCGGCAATCTTTCAAGCAGCGAAATAACAAGCTCAGGCAATAAATTAATGAAACCTGTTATAAATTTCGTTTACTCCGACAATAAATTAAATTTGACCCGCAGTGAAGGAACTTATAACGGAATGCCCGCAAGAATAACAGGAAATATTACGCACTTCCCCTCGTTAAATCCTGAGTTAAACATAAATGCGACTGCTTTAATGACTCCGAGTCAATTAAAAAATTTTATACCGGGAATAAATAAATACTCGCTCAAGAGCAATATAAACGCGGGCGCAAGGATTCAAGGCACATTCAACAATCCTGAAATAAATTTATTATTTTACTCGCAAAATCTTCAGGCACTTGACGGGCTGACAGCTAGAAATATTGAATTAGTTTATAACGAGCGTGAATCAAGCATAAACGCAAAAAATTTGACTCTAGGCGGGCTGACTCTCTCGAAAATAGCGGCAAAAATTGAGAATGATAACGGACAAATTAATTTATCGGCAAATTCACCGGCAGTAATTCTTGAAGGCTTCAATATAGGCGAGTTCAACGCAAAAATTTCAGGCACTACAGAAAATTTAAATCTCGATAATGTCAAAGCTGGCGAAATAAATTTATCAGGAAATATGCAGGTTTATCCGGCTATAAAATTAAATCTTGCTTTAAATAGCGAAAATTTCAGGCTAGAAAGAGTCTTCAAAAATTTATCGGGCGGGGCAAATCTTGATTTTACTCTCAACGGAACAGAAAAGAAAATCACAGGCAAGGGCGCAATTACGGCAAATAATTTAATTTATCACGGACTCAAACTCACAGATATAAATTTGCCGCTGAATTACTCAAATGGGAATCTTGACTCACACGGAACATTCAAATTTTATGACGGTTCGGCCAAGAATTTATTTAATTTAGATTTTGACACGAAAAAATTTACAAGCAATCTCGAAATTTCAGGCTTAAATATAAATAAATTAATTCATGATTCAATAAAAAATTTTACTGGGCAAATCTCAAGCACGGGCAATTTATCGCTAAAAATTAACGGTGATGATAAAACTTGTTCAGGCACTGGGAATTTCAGCGCAAATTCAGGAAATATTACGGGATTCAAGTGGCTTGACTCGATAAATAAATCAGATGGTATAAAATTTTCAGGAATCCACGCGCCTTTGTTATTGCAGTCAGGGAAGTTAATTATAAAATCAGGCTCAAGCATTAATCCGGTTAAGAACGAAAATTTATATAAATACGCTAAATTACTTCATGATGGATTTATAGATTTCGGCGGGAATGAATTAATTATGAATTTATTGACGGAGACGAGCATAAACGCAAAAATTATTAACATGAATGATTTATTGACTCAAGGCGCAGGGAATTCGGGCGATTTCAGGCCGGTAATTCTAAGTATTTCGGGGAATATTGACTCGTTAAATTTTTCAGCAGGGGAGTCAAGTTCACAAGCAGACTCGCAAAAATTAACCCGTGAACAAATGCGCGAAGAAATAAAGGGACGTGCACGCGATGAGATTCGCAAAGGTTTAAGATTAGGACTAGGAGGAATATTTAACTAATGAGATTTTCACTTGGATATTTTACGGAGCTTTTATTGAGGCTGCCTGCTTTATTATGGGCTATATCTTTTCACGAATTCTGTCACGGATTCGCAGCTAAAATGGTCGGTGATGACACTGCCGAACGTTATGGCCGCTTGAGTCTTAACCCGCTGCATCATTTTGATTTAGTCGGGACTATAATGCTTTTATTTGTCGGATTTGGCTGGGCTAAACCTGTGCCGATTAATTCGCGTTATTTCAGGAATCCGAGACGTGATTTAATAATAGTCTCACTTGCCGGAGTAATAGGCAATATCTTAACAGCAATTATTACAGTGCTTATTATAAGATTCATAGGACTTGCGAGAATTTATAATTTTGCGGGAATGCCGGGCGTGAAAATATTATCTAACATGATCGCTATAAATATGGGACTTGCTGCGTTTAACTTGATTCCGATTCCTCCGCTTGACGGTTCGAGAGTTCTTGAAGCGTTCTTACCATATAAATATTTGCATATATATTATTGGCTTGAGCGTTACGGGATGATTATTTTGCTAGTTCTCTTAATGACAGGAATAATTAACGTATTATTTGACCCGATTATAAATTTATTGTGGTATTTGCTGCCGTCTATATATGCGTATTAGTTTGTGCGAGATGGGCGGGGTGCTCATTCAGGGGAATAATTTTTTGCTAAGAATTATAATATTTGCTGCTGTTCGTAATGCGTATTAGTTTGTGCGAGGCGGGCGGGCGGCTCATTCAAGGGAATAATTTTTTGCAATTTATCAAGATATTTCTTTGTGCGGTAAAAAAATTATCTTGGGTGGGCGGGTGGGAGGGACTCGCTATGCGGCGGGGGATAATTTAAGACTCAATTACGCAATAAATTTACAAGAATACGAATCTATTAACACTCTATAAAAATTTTTGCTTATCTCATAAAATATAAATTTAGTTGTATGATATTAGCTTGAATATAAATATAATCTTGAAAGAAGGAATCTTTTACATGGCAGAAAAAAAAGGTAAGGCTGTTCTTGCATATAGCGGCGGACTTGACACTTCAGTTGCTGTAATGTGGCTTACTGAACAGGGCTGGGACGTTATAACAATGACTGCCGACGTGGGACAAAAAGATGTCGATTTACAAGCCGCAAAATCTAAGGCACTTCACAGCGGAGCAATTAAAGCATATATATTTGACCTGAAAAAAACTTTTGTCGAGAATTATGTATATCCGTCATTGAAATCTAACGCAATGTATCAAGGCACTTATCCATTAGTGTCGGCTTTATCCCGTCCGTTAATCGCAAAAACTCTTGTAGATATTGCAAATAAAGAAGGAGCAACCGCAATAGCACACGGCTGCACGGGCAAGGGGCAGGATCAAGTAAGGATCGAAGTTTGCGCAACCTCTTTAAATCCTAAAATAAAAGTTTTAGCACCTGTTAGAGACTGGCATTTTACTCGCGAGGCAGAAATCGAATACGCAGCAAAACACGGAATCCCCGTAAGAGCTACTGCAAATTCACCGTACAGCACTGACGATAATTTATGGGGGCGTTCAATTGAGTGCGGCCTGCTCGAAGATCCATGGAATGAACCTCCCGAAGATGCCTACGAGATGACCGCGAATCCTTTAGACGCTCCGAACGATCCGGAATTTATAGAAATAGGCTTTGAAGGCGGAGTCCCTGTTTCACTGAATGACGAGAGAATGCACGGCGTTGAATTAATCATGAAGTTGAATCAAATCGCAGGAAAACACGGACTCGGGCGCGTTGACATGATAGAAGACAGGCTTGTCGGCTGTAAATCCCGTGAAGTTTACGAGTGTCCCGGCTCAGTAACTTTATTAGCAGCACACAGGGCACTTGAGACTCTCACTCTTGATAAACAAGTCTTAAAGACTAAGCGCGAACTTGAAGTAAAATTTGCTGAATTAACTTATGAAGGTTACTGGTTTTCGCCGCTCCGTGACGCAATTAATTCATTCATGAATGACACGCAGAAATATGTAAACGGTGTCGTAAAAATGCGTTTATTCAAGGGTCAGGCAGTTGTACGGGGACTCAAGACAGCAAAGAGCATTTACCGTAAAGATTTAGCTACATATTCAGAGGGCGATACTTTTGATCATTCGGCAGCAGTAGGATTTATAAATATCTGGGGACTTCCTGTTAGAACATGGACATCGACTTGGCCGCGCCAGGATGAAGCAGAGATTCCGATTGAAGCATAAATAAAAATTTTTTTGCGGCTTTTCATGTTTAATAATTACGTAATTACGTGGGAAGCTGCAATTTTTACTAATACATTTACTAATACAAAAAGTTGAGTTAATCCATTCAGCTGCAATTATTTATAAAGATAAAAATTTTTGCATGAATGCAATTTTTTTTGCGCTAATTTTTTCACGAGAATATATAAATTTTTTGCTTAAGACTTGCTACAATTTCACGAGAAAAATTTTTTATTTATTATTTATGTCAGGAGGCTTTATTTATATGCGTAAAATTTTTTGTGCTGCATTTATTATCGCGCTAATTCTTTCACTTGCTGGGATGTCTTGCGCTAATGATAACGAGAAAAATATTCAAGCATGGGATCTCGATAAAATGATTCACCCGGAATTAAAAAAGGATTTCTCAAAGGCAAATAAGCAAATTATCACACCTGAAAATATTAACGACGTGAGAGAATTTTTCGCTAAATTACGCTCATTCCCGCCAAAAGATCCCGCCGTTGATATTGATGACGAAGTACTTAATAAAGGATTTTGCCCTCAGAGTCTACACGCCTAAGGGTAAGCATAATAAAAAATTGCCGGCTCTATTATGGATTCACGGAGGCGGTCATGTTCTCGGCTCACCTGAAGAGAATGACGAATTAATGATCGAAATCGTAAAACGCGCAAAATGTATTGTCGTTCAGCCTGATTATGATCTCGCACCTGAATATCCATATCCGACTGATTTAAATCAATGCATGGAAGCTCTGAAGTGGCTCGCAAATAATTCACAAGTTGACGCAAATAAAATCGCAGTTGCAGGCATAAGCGCAGGAGGAGGACTCACAGCTGCACTGACTCTTAAAGCACGCGACGAGGGAGGCCCTAAAATTTGTTTTCAAATGCCGCTATATCCCATGTTAGATTGCAGAAATATAACGCCGTCAAGTTATCAAATGCAAGACAGCCGCGCATGGTGCAGAGAATTAAATATTACAGCTTGGAAAATGTATTTAGGCGACAAGAAACCGGATATTTACGCTTCCCCGGCACTCGCTGAAGATTTATCGAATTTGCCGCCAGCTTATATAATGGTCGGAACTCTTGACCCCTTCAGAGATGAGACAATAATTTACGCTCAAAAATTAATGCAGGCCGGAGTCCCCGTTGAACTTCACGTTATACCGAGAGTAACTCACGGCTTTGAAGTAATATATCCTGATGCTAATATAAGCAAAAAAGTTCGTGACGAATATATTAACGCGCTCGCAAATGCCCTGAAATAAACGCAAAAAAATTCCCGGCCATTATGATTCATGCTTTGACCGGGAAGAAAATTTCTTACTTATTCGCTTCGTCAAGAGCTGCATTCAAAGCACAAACCGCGCAGGACTCTTTAGGACTATGAAGACTCCCGCATTTCGGACAAGTTACCATGTTAGTTTCTGACGCATATAATTCTATTTTATGGCACACAGGGCACTCGTAAATATCAACGTGAACCCTGTCAGCCTTAAGAAATGCGCTTCCCATAGGATAACCCGATTCTCTGAGCTTTAACGCTTGATTGCATACTGGACAAATTTTTTCTGACATTGTAAATTACACACCTTTCAAATTTTTGCAAATTATATCACGAGTCTTTACGATTAGGATTTTTAGGGAACCACCCGCGCGCGACTCTTTCTTTCTGTTCTCTTAATTCACGAATGCACCATAATAGACAGCACGCAAGAACGCCGAGAATCCCCGATAAAGTTTCATTTTCTGCTAATAATGACCCCGCGCAAGATATTAAGCCCAGTACAAGAAAGACCGGCCAAATTTTATACGAGAAATAATATTCACATTTTATAATTACTGGGTGAAGAACGCCGATTATTATAAAACTTGTTACGCCGATTATGATTCCTGAAAAATTGAACATGTTTTAGCCTGCCTTATAAAAATTTTATCGCGCGAATTCTATAAATTATTTATTATCGTCAACGCAATTATTAAATTATTTTGTGAGTTACTCATGAGTTAAAATCCATTTTCAGGAACTCCGAGCCAAATTCTGAATACAAAATATATTATTACCGTCAAAGCAATAATCACGCAGGGCGATAAATATTTACGGGATAATATTTTTATGGACTGATTGCCGATTAATACCCAGAATGAGAACATCGAAAAATTTTCAAAGATTGCCAGCAAAAAATTTTTGTCGTAATCTACAAATGCGAATTGATTCCGTAAAGTTATATAGCCTGGAATATCCTGATAAATAAATATATACAGCCCGTAACCTGATAATATTATTGCGAGTAAAGCAGGCCATAAATATTTTATTCTCCCTGATATAGCCCCGAAATGCAACCCCGTATGAATTCCCATAAGCACAAAACTTAAATATGAACTCGATAAATGCGAAATCCTAGCAAGCCAAGTTAATGACTCAATGTTTAAGGCCGGAAAACTTTCAGACATTATTATGCCGCTGAAAATATTTATTAATAAACAAATCATCAGCGAAAGATTTATAAATGTCCAGTATATGCGCAAAAAATTATATTTGCCTTTGAACAGCGCAAAATACCAGCAGCGATTCAAATATGTATGAACAAGAACAAGCGCACCAAATATCACGCCTAAATATTCGTGCGCCGTCCCGTCCGCTGCCTGCAATGACATCAGCACCATTAAAGCCGCAGTCATTGCTATATCAATTATTCGCTTGAGTACAAAAATTTTATTTGCCCTTTGCGTTCTTGTCGATTGCTTCCCAGAGTCCAAGTAAATATTCAGCTCCCAGTGCCCTGTCATAAAGTCCGTAACCCGGGCGGCCCTTCTCATCCCAAATCATTCTGCCGTGATCAGGTCTTATATAAGTATCCGGGCAAGTCTCATAAATTGCCTTCATGATCTCGTATAAATCTAAATCGCCAGTGCATGACAAGTGAGCGGCCTCTCTGAATTTGTGATGTCCTAAAAATTTTACATTTCTTACATGCATTGAGCCGATTCGATTCATTTTGCCGAAGTGGCGTATTATTTCGGGAATATTATTATCAGGATTTGAGCCTAGTGATCCCGTGCATAAACACACAGTATTTGCGGGCGAGTCATGTAACGCGACAATCTTGTCATAATCTGATTGAGAGTGCGCAATTCTAGGAAGTCCGAAAATAGGCCAGGCAGGGTCATCGGGGTGGCAGGCCATTTTTACGCCTACTTCTTCACACACGGGAATAACTGCATCAAGGAAATATTTATAATTCTTGCGCAAGTCATCGCCCGTCATGCCCTCATATTGTTTTAAAGTCGTCTCAAGTAAAGCGAGTCTTTCAGGTTCCCACCCGGGCAGAGTGAATCCATGTGATTCCTCAGCAGTCTTCTTTACGATTTCAAGCGGGCCCATTTCTCCGAGGTCTTTCTCGTCAAAGTATAAACTGTTAGAGCCGTCTTCGGGAATTTCGCGCGCTAAGTCCGTTCTTAACCAGTCAAACACGGGCATGAAATTATAAATTATCACTTTAACGCCGTATTTAGCTAAATTCTTGATCGTCTGGATATAATTTGAGATATATTCTTCTCTTGATGGGAGTCCCATTTTTATATCCTCGTGAACGTTTACGCTTTCGATTACTTCAAGTTCGAGTCCTGCCGCGTGAACCTCATCGACGAGTGATTTAATTTCTGCTTCTTCCCAGAGTACCCCGGCGGGCTTGTCAAGTAGTCCCATAAGTCCGGAAACTCCCGCAATTTGCTTAATGTACTTAAGCGGTATTGGATCGTTCTGGCTTCCGTACCAGCGAAATGTCATTTTCATGGTAA
>JAFSWW010000004.1 GCA_017444345.1 Synergistaceae bacterium
AGAGTCGCGTTTTAATTGGTTAGTCCCACCCGCCCGCCCGTTAATAGTCTGGAGTCGCGTTCATGCAAAATTTTTCGCCATTATGTTATATAATATTCGCGTGCAGTTCTCTTGAAAAATTTATCAGGGGAGCTGCAATTTTTTACTAATACTTTTACCAATACAAAAATATAAAAATTTTCCCGCACTCACAAAGACTCACAAATAAAAATTTTTTCGTAATGACATAATTTTTTCGCGATAAATTTTTTCACTTTATCGCAATAACTCCCGCACATGATAAAATCTTTTCCCGCAATATCTTCATGAAAACAGGTTATAATTGACTCACTTAAAATTTTTAATCTGGAGGCACATTTATTTAATGCAGAATCTAAACACTTACTATAATGGGAATCATAACAAACAATGAGCTCTAATACTAACATAAACGAGAAAGCCGCTCTAATATGGGCTATTGCTGACAAATTAACTGGATATTATAAGCCTCATGAATACGGAGAAGTTATACTCCCTATGACCGTTATTCGCCGGTTTGACTGCGTCTTGGCCGATACAAAAAATGCCGTTCTCGCTGAATATGAGAAAGTCAAAGATAAACCGACAAAAAATTTATTTCTGACTCGTGCAGCAAAAAAAGATTTCTACAACATCAGCAAATTTACATTTCAGACCCTCACTGACGACCCAGACAACATAGAAGCAAATTTCAGAGATTATATTAACAGTTTTTCCGAGAACGTCAGAGAAATTATCGACAAATTCAATTTTGAGTCTCATATTTCAAAAATGGCCGTCAATAATCTTTTATTCAGCGTCATTCAAGAATTTAAGAAATCTAATTTACACCCTGATATAATCGATAATCGCGACATGGGCTACATTTTCGAGGAAATTATAAGGCGCTTCTCTGAGTCTTATAACGAGGACGCAGGACAGCACTACACGCCCCGTGAAGTAATTAGACTCATGGTCAATCTTGTTATGTGTGATGATAACGCGCTGCTCTCAAGAGATAACGTCGTCAGAACAATTTATGACCCTGCTTGCGGTACTGGCGGCATGTTGTCCGTCGCTGAAGAATATTTACACAAATTAAATTCTTCAACGCAAATTATAGCTTTCGGTCAGGAAGTCAACGAGCAGACTTTTGCAATATGTAAAGCCGATATGCTCATAAAAGGTAATAACGCAGATTATATTCAATTAGGCAGTACTTTATCGCAAGACAAATTTCAGAGTCAGACGTTCCATTATATTCTCTCAAATCCTCCGTTCGGGCGTGAATGGAAAAACGAGAAAGGCAGCATCGACAAAGAAGTTAAACAAGGTTTCGCAGGCCGATTCGGTTATGGTCTGCCGGCATCAAGCGACAGTCAATTATTATTCTTGATGACAGCTATAGCAAAAATGAAAAACGTTACTGAAGGCGGCAGCAGAATCGCTATTATTCACAACGGGTCGCCGCTTTTTACTGGTGATGCAGGGAGCGGACCTTCTGAGATTCGCAGACACATTATAGAGAGTGATTTACTTGAAGCTATTATTGCTTTGCCAAACGACATTTTTTATAACACAGGGATTGCCACTTACATTTGGATATTGAGCAGCAAGAAAGCAGGCACTAAACGAGAAGGAAAAATCCAGCTCATTAACGCTAACGGACTCTACGAAAAAAGGCGCAAATCTCTCGGCAATAAACGTAATGACATCCCAGACAGTGCAATAACAGAAATTACAAGATTATACGGAGAGTTCATCACCAGCGATATTAGCAAAATTTTCGATAATGAAGATTTCGGCTACACAAAAATTATTATTGAGCGTCCTTTACTCGATGATAACGGCAGACCAATTTTGAAGAATGGCAGGAAACAACCTGACCCCATGCGCCGAGACTCCGAAAATGTACCGCTGAAAGAGGATATTGACGAATATTTTGCGCGTGAAGTTCTGCCGTTTGCTCCTGATTCGTGGATTGATAGAAATAAATCTAAAGTCGGCTACGAGATTCCATTCACGAGATATTTTTACAAGTATGAAGCTCCAAAGCCTTCACATGAAATTATGTCGGAGATTATGGAACTTGATAGAGAACTTGCCGGCGGTCTTGAGGAGTTGTTCAAGTCATGAGAG
>JAFSWW010000005.1 GCA_017444345.1 Synergistaceae bacterium
AAGAGAGCCGAGATTCAAATTATGCCGACATCTGGGTGTGAACGTATGCGGACACCCTAAGGCTTTAAAGCGTACAGATACAAAGAAAACCGCAGCCGCCGCAGCAGCCCGTACAGGTCAGAAAGTTTCACAATATGGCCTACAATTAATGGAAAAACAGAAAATTAAAGCATATTACGGAATTCTTGAGAGACAGTTTGCACGTTATTTCGATATGGCTAAAAAGAGTCAAGAAATGACAGGTGTAGCACTGTTAAAAGCTCTTGAATGCAGATTAGACAATCTTGTTTATAGAACAGGTTTCGCGCGTTCAATCAGGCAGGCAAGACAGCTCGTGAGTCACGGCCATGTCTTAGTAAACGGCGCAAAAGTTGATATTCCTTCGTTCGGAGTCAAAGTTAATGACGTTATCAGCCTCAAAGAAAAAACCCGCACAAATCCATTAATAGAAAGCAATTTCACCGGGCTTGTGTCATTCAACGTGCCTTATTTAGAGAAGGATAAATCACAATTCAGCGCGAAATTAATTCGTGAGCCTTTACGTGAGGAATTACCAATTGATGTAAACGAAATTCTCGCAGTTGAGTTATACTCAAAGTAGCGATTAATTATTAATATATTAACTCTTATCGAGAGAGGTGGAGGGACCGGCCCTATGAAGCCCGGCAACCTGTTGAGATTTATATATGCAGGTGCCAATACCGGCAGCAAATTTCTAAGCTGGATGATGAGAGAGAGACAAAGAAAGCAAAATATCAGCGCACTCTCTTGAATTTTCCGGGGGTGCGTTTTATTTATATTATTATGGGAGGTAAATATTTATAATGTCAGAAAAATTTATTTTCTCGTCCGAGTCAGTTACTGAAGGACACCCCGACAAAGTAGCCGATCAGATTTCAGACGGAGTACTTGACGCGATCTTAAAAGATGACCCTATGGGACGAGTCGCCTGTGAAGTCCTTGTATCTACCGGCCTTGTCGTAGTAGCAGGCGAAATCAGCACAAAAACTTATGTCGATATTCCCAAAATTGCACGCGAAACTATTAATCAAATCGGTTATACTCGCGCAAAATACGGTTTTGACGGTGAAACCTGCGCAGTTCTCACAGCCATAGACGAACAGTCCGGGGACATTGCACAGGGAGTAAATAACGCTATTGAAGTCCGAGACGATAAAGATTTATCAGAAAACGACATAGCTAAAACCGGAGCAGGAGATCAAGGCATGATGTTCGGTTATGCCTGCAGCGAGACTAAAGAGTTTATGCCCATGCCGATCGCACTAGCTCATTCGCTTTCAAGACAGCTCGCAAAAGTCCGCAAAGACGGCACACTATCTTATTTGAGGCCGGACGGGAAGACTCAAGTTTCATTACGCTATGAAAACCGCAAAGCAGTTCACGCTGATACAATCGTAGTATCTGCACAGCATCACCCCGAGGCAACTTTAAAGCAAATCCGAGCCGACATTATCGAACATGTTATAACGCCCATAGTTCCCGCAAATTTAATTGACGCTAATACAAAAATTTTCGTGAATCCCACCGGGCGGTTCGTGAAGGGCGGACCGATGGCTGACTCCGGCTTGACTGGACGAAAAATTATTGTCGATACTTACGGCGGCTGGGTACCACACGGGGGCGGGGCTTTCTCCGGTAAAGATCCCACTAAAGTAGACAGGAGCGGCGCATATATGACTCGTTATGCCGCAAAAAATATTGTCGCTGCGGGAATTGCCGACGAGTGTCAAATTCAAGTCGCTTATGCAATCGGAGTCGCTGAACCTGTTTCACTCAATGTAAACACTTTCGGGACTGGTAAAATCAGCGATGAGAAAATTTCCGAACTCCTGAGAGAACATTTTGACTTCAGGCCGGCCGCTATAATTCGCGATTTGGATTTGAGAAAGCCTCAATATAAAGCACTCGCAGCTTATGGGCATATGGGACGTATTGATTTACCTGTTTTGCCGGGCTGGGAGAAGACTGACAGAGCCGACGAATTAAAACGAGCAGCAGGAATATAATATTAAATTCCCTCTCTTGAGCGCATGAATTTATCAGGAGAGGGGAGAATTTTTTTATTTATGCAAAATCTTGCGCTTTATGAATTTCTTGACTCGTGAAGGAATAAATTTTTTAGCACGATTTAAAATTTTTTTCGCGTAAAATCTCATATAACCGCCCTCATGATTGATTATTGCCCTGTGAAGTCCGACACTCTTTAAATCATCGCAAAATTTCTTGTAATCTTCAGGCTTGCTGCGAGTTTTATAATACATTCTATTATGTTCTATAATGAAATCTAAATCAGCAGGCATTAACGCAAAATTATTCGTGTCAATCATGTTAATTAAATCTTGGCCGCGTTCACTATTCACGATAAATATAGATACTCCGTCGGGATTATAGCCGTCCATTTCAGGAGTCAAGCCCCAGTAATCGCCGATTGTTATATCTGACCGGTGATTAACGCCTCGAAATTTGCACGAGTAACAGACTTCACGCGAAAATGTGCCAAACGCCCGCCCATAATCTGATTTATAGAATTCTGCGCAAAATGTCCGGCCGTCTTCAAAATCTGCTTTAATATACATGGGAGTCCAGCCTAATTTTTTATATCTGACAGTAAAATTTTTTATTCTTGAATTAAATTTTTTAGTGAGTGAGTCTATATATTGCGAATGTACTTCTTTCAAAGTCGGCCCATAACATATTAAATCAATCGTGTATAAATTCGAATCATTTATATTATTTGCCCTGATAAAAGACTTTAACGCCGCTGCATCACAGCCAAGCCCGATAAATAAAACTTTCTGCCCAGTCTTTAATTTTTCCGCTATGAACGGCCATAATTTTTTGTCAGGTGCAATAATTTTATTTGTCTCGACATATTTAGAGCCTTTGAGACGTGATAAATTTTCGACTCTATCAATGCAGGCAAATTCAGCAGATCTGAAATCTGACGAGTAACAAGCCCCGATAACGACTCCGCCCTGTTTAATAATTATTTCTGATAAAACAATCGCCGCCCCTCCTGATGATGACTCTAATAATTTTTCACGCTCCCGAAAATAGCCCGAATATGCACAAATCGCCCGCGTCCGTTCGTCCTGACTCCTGACTTCTGACTCCTGACTCCTGACTCCTGACTCCTGACTCCTGACTCCTGACTCCTGACTCCTGACTCCTGACTCCTGACTCCATTATATTATTTATCAC
>JAFSWW010000006.1 GCA_017444345.1 Synergistaceae bacterium
CGTCATAAACGTTCAGAAAGTCGGCTATCAGTGTCACGTATTTCACGTAATTATTTCCGTCTGGTTTATGTGCGGTCTTTAAAAATGGCTTCATAAGCACACACCCGAAATGATTGACTTGTTTGTTGTCCCGTTTACTACAGTTTTAGTTACGACATTCTTTACATTTACTATTATCGGGCCGATCTTCTCACAGCTTGAAACATGGGTACTTGAGGCCGCAAAAATACTCGTAAAGAATCCAATCGGTTCGGGAATAATGGGCGCAATTTATCCGTGGACTGTAGTAATGGGACTTCATCACATGTATAACGTAATTGAAGCTGGTATGTTATCAGTTGAAGGCGGGTTAAATACATGGATGCCTATAGCCAGCGCGGCAAATTTCGCACAGTTCGGGGCATGTCTTGCAATAGGTCTTAAGGCTCGCAACAACCGCACAAAAGTTGTCGCAATTCCTTCTTCACTCTCTGCAGCACTCGGAATCACTGAGCCGGCAATTTTCGGTATTAATTTACGCTTCTTCAAGCCCATTATTGCAGGTATGATAGGCGGAACAATCGGCGCAATTTACGGAGCTTTTTCCGGGATCGGCGCGGCTGCTTACGGAGTTACAGGAATCCCCGGCTATCTCACTATTCAACAGCCAGTGCAATACACGATTTTATTAGCAATTTCCGGCGGTATAGCTTTTATTCTTTCATGGATTATGTGGAAAGAAGAAGCCCCCGAAGTTAAAGAAGTCCCCGAAGCTGCACCCGTTGAGACTCAGGAAAAAGTTTTAGAGTTCGCAACTGTCATTACTTCATCGGCCGGAGATATTGCACAGTGCACAGCAGGAAAAGTTATTCCCTATACAGAAATTCCTGATCCGACTTTTGCGGCTGGTACACTGGGACAAGGCGTGGGAATTCAACCTGAAGACGAATTTGTTTATGCTCCGATTGACGGCGAAATTTCTTCAGTTGCTGAGAGTAAACACGCTATAGGAATTTCAGGCGGCAACGATATGGAAGTATTAATACATGTCGGAGTTGACACTGTCGAAATGAAGGGCGACGGATTCGAAGATTTCGTAAAAGAGGGCGACAAGGTCAAGAAAGGCCAGAAAATTATGAAGTTCGACCGCGAAAAAATTAAGGCAGCAGGACACCCTGATACAGTTGTATTACTTCTCACGAACTCGGACGACTACGAAAACGTGAAGATCGGCATTAATAAATAATTTATTCAGCAAGAAAATTTTTCAGTCCTCCTGATTTTGATTAAGCGAGTCAGGAGGATTTTATTTTATTTCATAGTGATAATAATGACGTTAAATAATTGCCCGGTTTATTATTTTTCGAGTCAAAACTTGTCAAGCGTTCTATATATTTGCCGAGTATATCAGTCTCAAGATTTATAATGCTGCCTGCTTTGAGTCCGCCCAGTGTAGTAGCTTTCAGAGTCTCAGGAATGAGTCCCACTGAAAAACTAGAATCGCCCGCGTTTATAACCGTTAAGCTCACACCGTCAATGCAGACTGAACCCTTTTCGACTATTCCCCGCAATAAATTTTTATCTTCAGGAATAAATACGGCCTCGCGAGTCTCTTGTCCGTGAATTTCCTTCAAAGCTGCGACTCCGTCAACATGGCCAAGTACTAAATGCCCGTCTAATCTGTCAGATAATTTCATAGCCCGCTCAAGATTCACACGAGTCCCCGCCCGTAAATTTTTATGAAACCATGTGCGTGTAAAAGTCTCTTGCATAAGTTGAACGTCAAAAATTTTAGCGTTTATTCTTGTAACTGTGAGACATGCCCCGCTGATTGATACTGACTGGCCGATTTTAAGCTCGCTCGTAATATTTGACTCGATTGATAACGTGTAAAATGTACCCGTCTTGTGAAAATTTCTCACACTCCCTACTTCTTCTATAAGTCCCGTGAACATGACAGCCAGCCCTCTATAAAAATGTCGTCGCCTAAGCGTTTAATAGTTCTTCTAGAAATATCGAGATTAAATGCCTCACTCACTGAATTAAAATTTTTCCTCAAGTCAAAGCCCCGCCCTTCACCGAAAATTTTAGGAGCGATAAATAAATTTACATAATCGGCTAATTCTTCACGTAAAAACGAGCTTAATATTTCCGGCCCGCCCTCTATCATGAGAGTTAATACATTTTGAGTGATTAAATATTCAAGCGCAGATTTTAAATTTATGTGATTATTTTGCGATTCAATTATTGCTACTCTTGCGCCCGCGTCCTGTAAAGATTTAATTTTGCCCTCGTCCGCATTCTCACTTGTTAAAATCAAGCATTTATTATCATTTGAGATTACTCGCGAATTTATGGGCGTTCTTAAATTTGAGTCAAGAATTATTCTCAATGGGTCAATGCCTCTAATGTGTCTTACAGTTAATTGCGGGTCATCATTCAAGATAGTATTAACTCCGACTAAGACAGCATCATTTTGAGCGCGTAATTTATGGGCTTGAGTGCGTGACTCGATTCCCGTTATCCATTTGCTTGAGTTATTAGCAAGACACATTTTGCCGTCAAGACTCATAGCTGCTTTTAACGTGATGAACGGCCTGTTATATTTTTGCAGGAAAATAAAGCCCCGATTTAAGAATTTTGCTTGTTTCTCAAAAATTTTATTAGCCTGCTTTGTTTCGATTCCTGAATCTCGTAAAATTTGCAAGCCCTGGCCGTTGACTTTAGGATTTGGATCGGTCATTGCGTAAATGACTCTTGCTACTCCTTCACTTACCAGTCTTTGAGCGCACGGGGGAGTCTTCCCATAATGCGAACACGGTTCTAATGTAACATAAACAGTCGATCCGCGCAGATCTTCATTATATTTTTTTGCGTCGTTGATGGCCTCAATTTCCGCGTGATTGCCGCCGTATTCATGATGCCAGCCTTCACCGATAATTCTGCTATTTTTCACGATAACACAGCCGACCATAGGATTAGATCCAGTTTTGCCATGACCTTTTTGTGCGAGAAATAAAGCACGTTTCATGCAATAATAATCTGTATAACGTGAATCTATCTGTATAGAAATATTAACCGTCTCCCAGTTTATAAAATTTTGCTGTTATTATATATTTTTCTGGGCAGGCTGCACAAGAAAATATTATCTTTTTGCGAGAAATAAAGCGCGTTTCATGTAATAATAATCTGACTTGACGAAAATATTAACCGCCTCCCAGTTTATAAATTTTGCTGTTATTATATACGTTTTCGAGCGGGCTGCATAATAAAATCTCCCCTTGTTGTCGGGAGGGGCGGGCGAACAAGTTCGCGTTTTCATTTCGGGTTAGCGGAATGGTCATATAGCGAGAAATTTTTTATTACATGATAAAATTTTTTAGCTCGATAAAATATTTTAAGAGGGATGATTTAAACGAGAGAAATACGAATCGGCACGCGCGGGAGTGTGTTAGCTCTAGCACAGACAAATTTAATAGCTGATAAAATATTACAAACTTGGCCGGACTTGAGAGTCAAAATTATCACGATAACGACTCAGGGCGATATAAACATGTCAGCTTTCACGAGTCAATCACCCGGAATTAAAGGCATGTTTACTCACGAGATAACGCAGGCACTCTTGAATAATAAAATAGATTTCGCCGTTCACAGCCTGAAAGATTTACCCGTTCAGGAAGATAAAAAATTACCCGTTATAGCATATTCAAAACGAGGGGATGCAAGGGACGCGCTTATATTAAATAATAATTCATGCAGGATTTTAGCGTCGTCATCATTGAGAAGGCGTTTACAGCTAGAAAAATTATATCCTGACTATAAAATTATCCCGGTCAGGGGCAATATTAACACTCGAATCAGGAAACTTGACAATGAAAATATTTTTTCGGGGCTTGTCTTGGCTGTATCAGGTCTTGAGAGATTGAATCTTTCTCACAAAATCACTAAAATTTTTGCCGTAAATGAAATCATGCCCGCAGCTGGTCAGGGAATTCTAGCATGTCAGGGCGTTGCAGGTAAGAATTATAATTATCTTGAGTGCGTTAATGATAAGGACTCGCAGGATTGTGCGCTCGCTGAAAGGAGTTTTGCGAGTGAGTTAAACGCCGGATGTAACATTCCCGCCGGAGCATATGCAGAAATTCACGAGAATATTTTGACTCTCAGGGGCTTATATATAGACAATAATAAAATATTTCACACAGGAATTTTAACGGGTTCAAGAAAAGACGCTGAAATAATCGGGCAGAATTTAGCAAAAAATTTATTGATGGAGCTTAAATCTTAAATCATGAATGTATACATAATCGGAGCAGGGCCGGGGGATCCGTCTTTATTGACAGTGAGGGCGCAGGAAATTCTAAAACGTGCTGAAATAGTCATATATGATAGACTCGTTAGTGATGGAATTCTTGCAATGATTCCGGAAAATGCAGAATTAATTGACGCGGGCAAATCTTCAAGTTCTCATAAATTATCACAGCGCGAAATTGAATCACTAATCATAAAACTTGCTAAAACTGGCAAAATTATAATCAGGCTCAAAGGGGGCGACCCTTTTTTATTTGGACGGGGCGGAGAAGAGGCCGGCGCGCTGATAAATGCGGGAATTGATTTCGAACTGGTGCCGGGCTTAAGTTCTGCGCTTTGTGTACCTGAATGGGCGGGAATTCCTGTAACTCATAGAGATTTCTGCTCAGGCCTGAATATTTTCACCGCTCATGATAAATATAATATGCTGCCTGATTTTGATAACACGACTAAAATTTTTTTAATGGGAGTAGCTAACTCTGAAAATTTGCAGGAAAAATTATTACTTGATAACAAATTAAATCCTGATACGTGCTGTGCTGTAATAGAAAACGGGACAATTTCAAAGCAGAGAATCATACGCACTGAATTAAAAAATTTGCACTCTGCTATAATCGCAAATAATATAATGCCTCCTGCTGTAATAATAATAGGCCAGACAGCAAAATTAAATCTCAATATGCGCGAAAAATTACCCCTTCACAATAAACGCATAATCATAACAAGACCGGCCGGACGTTCTGAAGGTTTAGCGGAATTATTACGGGACTCGGGAGCTGAAATTATTTTATTGCCGACTATAAAAACTAGCATAATATATAATTCTCTCACAAATAAAAATTTAGGCGGCTATGACTGGGCAGGCTTCACGAGCGTTACAGGTGTTAATGCATTATTTGAGATTTTGCGGGAATCTAAGCGCGATATAAGAGAATTAGGCAGCGCGAAAATTGCGGCAATAGGTCAGGCAACTGCAAACGCTTTAGAGTCCCACGGCCTAAAAGTTGATTTTATGCCTGAAATTTATGACTGCGAACACTTAGCACGCGGCTTAACGAGTCAAAATAAAATCTTAATGTTCAGGGCGTTAAACGGATCTCCGGAAATTGCGAAAATCTTTGACTCAAATAATATAAATTATGACGAGATTTGCATTTATAGAATCGATTACGTAAAATTAAAACATGTTCCGGAATATGCAGACTTTATAATATTTACTAGTGCTTCAACTGTGAGAGGCTTTATCATGAATACTAATAAATTTCGTGAAGTAAAAGCTATTTGTATAGGACAGCAGACAGCAGGCGAGGCAATAAAAGCAGGTTTCATGAATATAGAAATCTCAAAGCAGGCTGAAATAAAATCTATTTATGATTGTATTATGGCTTGCTTGTGATAAAAAATTTTTCAGGAGGTTTATTATTTATGCGTAAAATTTTATTAGCTCTATTAATATTATTCGTGTCATGTTCGAGTTTATATGCTGGAGAAGTCAAGAAATTTGACAGCAAGATTCTTGATGTCGAACTCAAGACAAACGCAATCACTCTTTACGAAAATATTCCCTTTGCTCAGGGATTCGCACAAGGTGTATTAACTTATTCGCTAACTATGGACATTCTCCAGCCAGCCGGTAAAAATCCCTTGCCATTAATAGTATATGTAACAGGGGGCGGCTTTATAATGGCTCCAAAAAATAACTGGATTCAGCAAAGAATGAGACTCGCCGAGTCCGGTTATGTCGTAGCAAGCATTGAATATCGTAATGCACCTCTCGCAAAATTCCCTCAGCCATTGCAGGACGTGAAAGCTGCTATAAGGTGGCTGCGTGCTCATGCGGGACAATTTAATATTGATGCTGACAGAGTAGGAATCTTAGGCAACAGCGCGGGCGGTTATCTGTCTTCATTCGTGGGACTAACTAACGGCATGAAGGAATTTGAGGCGGGAGATTTTCTTGATTATTCGAGCGATGTTAAATGCGCCGCAAATATATTCGGAATCACGGACGTTAGAAATATCGGCATGGATTATGACACAGAGAATCAGAAAGGCCACGCATCAGCCGGATCAACTGAAGCATTATGGGTGTTGGGAACTTCTACATTCGGGGGCAAGGACGGGGGAGTGTTAGCTCATCCTGAAGAGTCAGCAAAAGCAAGCCCTGTAGAATATGCCAGCGAGAAATCAGCACCTATGTTATTTATGCACGGGGACGCAGATAAACTTGTTTCACCGGGTCAGACAGATTTATTATTTCAGGCTTTGAAGTCAAAAGGTGTCGAGACTGAAAGATATATCGTGAAAAACGCTGCACACGGAGGGCCGTACTGGGTTCAAGAGCCGGTCATAAAAATTATGATTGACTTCTTTGATAAATATCTCAAGAAATAAAAAATTTTCACTCCCCTTGTGATTTATTTATTCACCGGGGGATTTAATTTCGCTTATAAGATTTTGCAGGATCTCAATTATTCCTGAATCATTAATTCCCTCGGCTTGTTTTACGAGTAAATATAATTTGTCCTTCTGTGAACGCGTTAATAAGTCTTCAATAATTAAAATTTGCCCGCGTAATTCTTTAAATTTTTGTGCCGTGTCGATTTTAGCTTTAATTTTGTCGTCGTCTGAACTCGCAGCAACCGCCGCACCCTTTGCAATTAAGTCTTGATTTATTTCGGGTATAATATTTAATTCTTCGCTGAAAATTTGCCTTATTATGGGAATATTACTCATTCCGCCGGTTAAAATAATTTTTGCAGGCTTGTATATTCTATAAAACTTTTTTGCCGTGTGTGAAGCTCTCTTAACTTGAAAATATATTAGACGCTCAAAATCTTCACGCAAAATATCAACTCCGCGCCACGTGAAAGAATTATTATTTGAGAGATAAATTTTTATGTGTTCGGCCTTAGTGTTATCAGCTAAATTTATATTAAATCTCGCACTAAGCCATTCAGTAAAAATCTTGTCTATAATATTCCCGTTCAAATCCGGTATAATTTCTTCGTCTAATATTTCATTATCATAAATAACTGACATAGAAAATTTTGACGCTCCGAAATCGCAAATTAAGGCACTCCCAGTATCAGCATAAATTAAGGCCTCATAAGAATTTATTATGTTTACATCATCAAAGCCGGAATTACTTGCAAGTTTTATGATCTCATCGCGCTGTCGTTTATTATAATCGTCGGGAACTGCTATATAACATGAAGTAATAATATCATCTAAGAAAATTTCTGACTCTTCTCTTAACGTGTTAAAGTCAAAGCCTTCAAGTTTTGCCGTAACCTGTCCCTTGTTAGCAGCTGTTAATATTTTCGTCCCTGCGTCAATGCCTATAGATATAAAATTTTTCGAGTCAGCCATTTATTTCACCTCCTAATTTTACGCTTTATTCTACTCCCACCCGCCCACCCTGCTACTTCGTAGCAGAGTAGAATAGTGA
>JAFSWW010000007.1 GCA_017444345.1 Synergistaceae bacterium
CCCCCCCCCTCGTGTCTGCATAAGGAATCCAATTGCCTTAGACGAAAGATTGACCCTCAAAAATTTTTACTCCGACGAACTTCAAAGCGATTACAACGCAATTTACAGAACGAGGGGCGAAATCATGAAATTTTTTGATAAAACTTTTTTGCCCGCAGGTTTTCGCGTAACTGATGAGGGATTTATGTTTGATAGTCCCGAACTCAATAACCGCAAAGAGACAACGCAGTATTATTATATTCTCGAACGCTGAATCATGAAGACTAGAAAATTTATATTTGATCTTGACGGCACTGTAACATCACAGGAGACTCTGCCGTTAATAGCCTCACATTTCGGAGTTCAGGAAGAAATTGAGAATCTTACTAGACTCACAATCAGGGGCAACGTGCCATTTATAGAGAGTTTCATTAAGCGCGTTCATATTCTCGGAAAATTGCCGGTCAGTGAAATAAATGACTTGCTCGAAAAAGTGCCGCTCTATGAAAAATTGCACTCGTTCATTCTTGCAAATCCTGAGAAATGCGTTATTGCTACTGGTAATCTTAGCTGCTGGGTTAATAAATTATTAAATAAAGTCAGCAATAATATAATTTCTTTCTGTTCTGAAGCAAGTATTATAAATAATCAGGTCTCACGCTTGAATAGCATTCTCAAGAAAGAAAATGTAGTAACTCGTTACAAGGGCGAGGGCTGCGAGGTTATTTATATAGGCGACGGAAATAATGATCTTGAGGCTATGAGACTGGCAGATATTTCAATTGCGAACGGGATAACTCATGACCCTGCAAATAGTATTCTGGGAACTTCAGATTATGTGATTTACACGGAGGAAGCACTATGCAGACAGCTAAATCAGTTATTATAAGCTGCGCGGGAATTGGCTCACGTCTTGGACTGGCTACTACAAAATCACTCGTTGAAATTAACGGCTTAACTGTGATTGCTAGATTGCTGAAATCTTTACAGGACGTTCAAGATATAAGAATAGTAATCGGCTATCAGGCTGGCGACGTAATAAACGAGGTCAAGCATTACAGACCTGACGCAATTTTTTGCTATAATCACGAATATTTTACGACTAAGACCGGAGCAAGTTTTTATCTAGGTGCAAGACACGGCAATAATTACTCAATCGAGATAGACGGCGATTTATTGATTCACCCTGACGACATGAAAATGTTGCTTGAACAAAGCGGCGAATGGATTGCTTATTCTGAAATTTCGTCAGATGATGCTATGTTCGTGCGTGTTGACAGTGAGGGCAATGTTTTATCTTTCTCGACCGAGTCAGGCGATTACGAATGGACGGGGCCGGCTTGTGTAATGCGTAATAGACTCCGTTATGCTTCCGGACATGTTTATAATATGCTTGAGCCGTTATTGCCCATGAAGGGAATCAAGATTCGCGCCTGTGATATTGATACTTATGACGACTATAAACGAGCAGCAGAATTTATTAAAAGCTGGGAGGCTTAAAGATTGAATTTTGTTATAGGAATTGTCGGCGGCATGGGATCATTTGCTACACTTGATTTTTTCAGGAGGATTCTATATGCGTTCCCTGCTGTTAAAGAATGGGAGCGGCCAAGAGTCTTAATTGATAATTACTGCACTATGCCCAGCAGAGTCAGAGCGATTTTATATAATGAACGTAAACAAGAATTAATTTGCGATTTATGCGAGTCCGTAAAAAATTTATTGCGTTCAGGTGCTGATAAAATAATATTTGCCTGTAATACTTCACACGTTTTTATTCCTGAAGTAACAGCACGAGTCCCCGAATGCGCAAATAAAATTATTCACATAATAGACTCGTGTGCTGCTGAAATACGTAATTTATGCAAGGGG
>JAFSWW010000008.1 GCA_017444345.1 Synergistaceae bacterium
AATAAATAATTATAAATATTCGGCTCTCTTGTTGAGTTATTCAGCGGGGGAGCTTATTTTTTTATGAACGAGCGAGAAATGTCGGGGGGCGGGCGGGTGGGCACTACTCGATATAACAAGCGACTCATTAACAGCTGGAGTGAACAAGACAGCGAAATATTTTCAAAAAAGTTTATTACCCTGCAAAAATTGTGATAATATCTATAAAATTTGTTGAGAATAATTTATCAGGAGGCAAAAATTTTTAATGGACAGTAAAGACTATAAAGATACTCTAAATTTACCCGTTACTAATTTTCCAATGCGGGCGAATTTATCAAAACGTGAGCCGGGATTTCTTGAATTCTGGCACTCACACGACATCTATCACAAGGCACTCAACGCACGAAAAAATTCACATGAAAGTTTTCAGCTTCACGACGGCCCCCCCTATGCAAATGGAGATATTCATATCGGGACAGCGTTTAATAAAGTTCTGAAGGATTTTATCATCAAAGCAAAGACTATGACAGGGCGTTATACTCCATATGTGCCGGGCTGGGACACTCACGGACTGCCGATTGAATTACGCGCATTGAAGGACGGCGGACTCTCGAAATTAGGAACTGGAATCGATCCCGTTGAGTTACGCAAAAAATGTAAAGAGACAGCATTACACTATTTAGACGTTCAGCGCGAAGAGTTCAAGAGACTCGGAGTCTTAGGTGAATGGGAACATCCTTATATAACGCTTGATCCGGCATTTGAGCATTTAGAGTTACACGCATTTGCTGACATGGTAAGCAAGGATTTAATTTATCGCGGATTAAAGCCTGTCTACTGGTGCACGGATTGCCAGACAGCACTGGCCGCCGGAGAAATTGAATACTGGGACGAGGAGTCGCCCTCCGTTTATGTCGCTTATCCCATGCCTAAAATCTCGCAGAAATTCCCGGAACTCGCAAATAAAGATGTCTATATTGTAATTTGGACAACTACCCCCTGGACTCTGCCTTCAAGTGCTGCCGTCGCTGTTCACCCGCGTTATGATTATGGATTTTATGAAGTTGACGGCAAAATTTATATACTTGCTGACGGCCTAAAAGATTCAGTCAGTAAAGCAACAGGCTTGAATCTCGGTGATGCAATAAAACTTGTTAAAGGCTCTGAACTTGAAAATTTAAAGCCTCTTCACCCGTTTTATGAGCATGAATTATTAGTAGTCTTAGCTGATTATGTAGAACTTGAGACGGGAACAGGCTGCGTTCATACTTCTCCCGGTCATGGTGTTGAAGACTATGAGACTGGCGTGCGTTATGGCTTGAGAATATTCAGCTCCGTGAATCATTCCGGACATTTTGAGCAGGAATTACCCATTGTAGGAGGCATGAATTTATCAGACGGCGGCAATAAAGCTATTGAGTTAATCAAAGCTAAGGGCCGTTTACTGGGACTCGGCAAAATCATGCATAGTTACCCTCATTGCTGGCGATGCAAGAAACCCGTTATATTTCGAGCTACAGATCAATGGTTTATTAACGTCTCTAAATTCAAAGATGAGGCCTTAAACATAATTGATCATAAAGTAAAATGGATTCCTGAATGGGGACATGACAGAATTTATAACATGGTAAGTTCCCGCTCAGACTGGTGCATATCCCGCCAAAGAGTCTGGGGTGTTCCCGTTCCTGCTATGCATTGTAAGGACTGCGGAGCTTTTACTCTTACAGCTGACAGAATTAGAATCCTCGCTGAAAAAGTTAAAGACTCACCCGATGGGACTTCTATATGGTGGCGCGAGAGTTTACAAAATTTATTCGGTGATCTTGCAAAGTGCGACAAATGCGGCTCTCATAACGTCGAGAAGGACAGCAACATTTTAGATGTCTGGTTTGACTCCGGAGTCTCTCACATGTCAGTCTTAAATGAAAGATTCGGGCTCAAATGGCCGTGTGATATGTACTTAGAAGGCAGTGATCAGCATAGAGGCTGGTTCCAGTCTTCACTATTAACAGCTACGGCAATAAAGGGTCAAGCTCCATATAAAGAAGTCTTGACTCACGGGTTTACTCTTGACGGAGAAGGCCGGAAAATGTCAAAATCTCTCGGAAATACTGTAGCACCTAAGGAAGTTTGCGACGAGTTCGGCGCGGATATTTTGAGACTCTGGGTTGCGTCTACTGATTATAGAAACGATGTTAGAATCTCAAAGCCGATATTAAAATCTTTGTCTGAGACTTACAGGCGAATCAGAAACACAGCAAGATTCTTACTTGGAAATTTGCACGATTTCACGCCCGGAAAAAATTCGCTTAAATACGAGAATTTATTATCAATGGATAAATGGATTCTTGACAGACTTCACAGAATTATTAAGCGGGTCCGTGAAGCATTCGAAGATTACGAGTTCCATGTGCCTGTCTCGTTAATTCATTCCTTCTGCGTTAATGAGTTGAGCGCGTTTTATTTGGACATCAGCAAAGATAGATTATACGTTGAAGAAGTTGACTCGCTTACTAGACGGAGCGCACAGACTGCAATGTGGGAGATTTTATCATGTTTAACACGAATGCTCGCACCGTTGATTAGTTTCACAGCTGAAGAAATTTGGCAGGAAATGAGAGGAATCGACTCGACTCTTCCTGAAAGCATATTTTTATCGGACTTCCCTGAGCAGGATAAATCACGACTCAATGACGAGCTTAATAATTTATGGGATGACGCGGTGAAATTCAAGAGTGCAATTAGTAGAATGCTTGAGACCATGAGAGCCGACAAGACAATCGGGACATCGTTAGAAGCTGCCGTACAAGTCAAGGAAAATGACTCGCTCAAAAAATTAGCTGACTCGTTTACTCCTGAAGAATTAGCGGATATTGCTATAGTCTCAAAATTTGAATGGGTCAAAGATTTAACGCTGCCTAGAGTATTTAATGACTCTGAAACGGGATTAGAGATTGCCGGAGGATTCACAACCGGGAGCAAATGCCCGCGCTGCTGGAAATATTCCGACAATGTGAACGAGAACGGACTTTGTGAGAGGTGCGCCCATGTTATGCACGAAGCATAGTGATACAAAATTACAGGATCTAGGCGGGGGAGTCTCTCGCAGGATTCTGGCATATACTGAAAAATTAATGATCGTCGAAGTAAATTTTTTAGCTGGAAGTGTCGGAACAGTTCACACTCACCCGCATTCACAAAATGTGTATATAATTTCAGGAAAATTTAAATTTGACGTCAACGGCCAAGAAATAGAAGTCAGCGCAGGGGACTCGCTTGCATTTGAGCCGAATTTACCGCACGGGACTCTTTGTCTTGAAGCTGGGACTCTGTTAGATATATTTACGCCCATGAGAGAAGATTTCTTGAAATAAATCATTAAAGCGTTTGAATCCTTCTGTGAAATATCAGACGGTAAATAAATATATTGCCCCAGTTTGTAAGAGCTGGGGTTATTTTTTTCTCATATATGGATGACATTTTCATATAAAGAAGGAATCGCACTCTGAATAATTCTAAACTTTGTGCCGTGATTGTGTCCTGTGCGAGCATCAAAATCTATAAAAATATTTCGTTCTCTTATGTTCAGCAAAAATTTATCGAGTGAAAAGCCTGATAATTGCATTATATCCAAATATCTGTAAAAATATTCTCCGTTTTCCTGTTTAACGTCAGCTATTATGTAAAAACAATTTCCTAATTTTGTCCCCGCCTTATGATATAAATCATAAAATCCCCAGTAAGGCATATAATCTTTATCATATTTCAGCCTGCAATTTCTTATAAGCTCATTTTTCCAGTCCGCTGCGTCTTGTCCTATTTTGTCAGAGTCAAAATTTATTATTACTCTTTCATTTTCTGAGTCTATATCAACAAAGAATCCCCGTAATGTAGGCCGCATATAGCATAAAGTCTGTCTAAAACTTTTCTCGCTGTCAGGATATTTTATGCCGGCTTATTTATGTCTCCAGCCGTAATTACATAAAAGATAGTCAACTATATGCAATGCTCAATAATGTCAACAAAGCTGTAGTATTTCTCCTTTGAGTCTTTAATTCCCACTCTGCAGCATTCGGGAGCGGTAAGTTATTTTCTGTAATGCCTAACAAATCTTCAAGCGTATTTCCTATTGCACCGTCATTATTTGTATTACGACAATTTTTTATCCAGCCGAGATTCCTTATTTCCTTTAAAGCGGCAATAAGAGTTCTCTTTGTGTACTTTGTAACTGACATGATAATCTCTCCTTTGACATCTCGCAATATTCGGGCGCAATCTCTATACCGATAAAATTTCTGTTAAGATTCTTAGCTGCAACTGCTGTAGTACCGCTTCCCATGAATGGATCTAAAATTATATTCGCATTTGTGCTTGATATTATGCGTTCAATCAAAGCAACGGGGAAGGGGGCCGGGTGTTTATTCTTCATTTCCTGCGGGAACTCCCATACATCACCGAATGAATTTGCGTGCGGAACGAGTTTAAATGCTGGTTTTGCTATGAGATATATTACTTCATAAGTCGGCAGAAAGTAGCCGGGATTAAAATTTATTCCGCCCTTGCGTCTCCAGATTATTATTTGCCTGACTGGGAATCCCTCAACTATTTCGCGCCTGTCTTGAAGCAGCCCGTTTTGTACCCGCCATTTATGATTATAAAATATTGCTCCGTCGTCATTGATTAGTCTCATCATTTCACTTAGACATTCACGCTGCCACTTCACATATTTATCATATGGCATATTGTCGTCATAAGTCGAGTAGCCTTTTATCAATGCAGCATTTGCCCACTTCCCGCAGCTTCCGTTTTTCATGCCGTTGCCCGTTGAGTTCTTCAAGTTATAGGGCGGTGATGTAATGATTAAATCAATGCTCTTATCCGGAATCTTCTGCATTTCAGTTACAGCATCTCCGCAAATAAATAAATTCATTATCTCGTCAATTTTATACATGCCTGAAATTATAGCGTGAAAGTATATTTTTTTCTGCTACAATATTCTAAACTTTTTTACGTGATATTTATATAAAGGAGTAATTTTTTTATGGCACGAGTTTATTATGAGAAGGACTGCGATTTAGGCAAATTAACAGGTAAGAAAATTGCGATTATAGGCTACGGCTCACAGGGTCATGCACACGCTATGAATTTGAGAGACTCAGGCTGTGATGTAATTGTAGGGCTTTACAAGGGCGGGAAGTCTTGGCCGGTTGCTGAGAAAGACGGTTTTACTGTTATGACTGTCAGCGAGTGCACTAAGGCAGCAGATATTATTATGATTCTCATCAATGACGAGAAGCAGGCCGACATGTATCGCACGGAAATAGCACCGTACTTAACTGAAGGAAAAACTATAGCATTTGCTCACGGGTTTAATATTCGTTATAAGCAGATTGTCGCGCCTAAGGGAGTAGACGTATTTATGGCAGCACCAAAAGGCCCCGGCCACACTGTCAGGAGTCAATACGTAGCAGGTAAGGGAGTTCCCTGTCTTGTTGCAGTTGAACAGGACGCTTCAGGGAAGTGCTTAGATATTGCGCTTGCTTACATTGCAGGAATCGGCGGAGCTCGTGCGGGCGTTCTTGAGACGACTATGCAGCAGGAAACAGAGACGGATTTATTCGGCGAACAGACTGTATTATGCGGCGGAGTCGTTGATTTAATGCAGTGCGGCTTTGAAGTCCTTTGTGAGGCCGGTTATGATCCCGTTAATGCTTATTTTGAATGTATTCACGAGATGAAATTAATTATTGACTTAGTGAATCGCGGCGGAGTTGCTGCTATGAATTATTCAATCTCTGACACTGCGGAATTCGGCGAATATGTTTCAGGCCCCCGCGTTCTCCCTCATGATAAAGTTAAAGCTAACATGCGAAAAGTTTTAGCTGACATTCAAGACGGAACTTTTGCGGGACGTTGGATTGCTGAGAATAAGAACGGCCGGACTTTCTTTAACTCAAAGCGCGACCAGTTAGCAAAACACCCTATGGAAGTAATCGGCAAAGAATTACGCGAGCAAATGTTATGGAAGGACGGATCAACTCTTGACGACGTATCGAAGTGATAATATTAAATCAGGCATTGAGAGGACTCCAAATTTAAGTCTGCTTTATGCGCTGGGACTCACTAAAGAAGAAATCTCGCGCCCTATAATCGGAGTAGTAAATTCATTCAGCGAGATTGTGCCCGGTCATATGCATTTAGATAAAATCGCCGAGGCCGTCAAAGCAGGAATCAGAGCAGCAGGAGGCACTCCCATAATGTTCCCGGCTATTGCTGTGTGTGATGGAATCGCTATGGGACATGTAGGCATGAAATATTCTCTTGTGTCTCGTGATTTAGTAGCTGACTCGACTGAAGCAATGACTATAGCACATCAATTTGACGGGCTTGTCATGATTCCTAACTGCGATAAAAACGTTCCGGGCTTGTTAATGGCTGCTGCACGTGTAAATATTCCTACGATTTTTTGCGCGGGTGGTCCCATGATAGCAGGGCACTTGAAAGACGGTCGGCGTACTTGTTTGAGTCATATGTTCGAGGCTGTAGGAGCTTATCACGCCGGCAAACTCGACGAGGACGGAGTCAATGACTACACAGAGAATGCCTGCCCTTCCTGCGGTTCATGTTCGGGAATGTACACGGCTAATTCTATGAATTGTCTAACTGAAGCAATCGGCATGTCTTTACGAGGCAACGGCACAATACCCGCCCCCTATTCAGCAAGAATAAGACTCGCTAAATTAACCGGCATGAAAATAATGGAGCTTGTCGAGAAAAATATTTGTCCGCGCGATATTATGACTCAAGAGGCATTCAATAACGCTGAAGCAGTAGATATGGCTTTAGGCTGTTCGACAAATACAATGCTGCATTTACCCGCAATTGCACACGAAGCCGGAATAACTCTAAACTTGAGTCATACTAACGAAATCAGCGAGCGCACCCCGAATTTATGCCACTTAGCACCGGCCGGAGATACTTTCATGGAAGATTTAGACAGAGCAGGCGGAGTCTATGCTGTCATGAAGGAACTTGCTAAGGAAAATTTAATCAACACGAGCCTATTAACTGCAACAGGGAAGACTATAAGCGAAAATATTGCGGACGTTGAAAATTTAGACACGAATATAATTCGCCCGATTGATAATCCATATTCACAAAACGGGGGAATCGCTATATTAAAGGGGAATCTTGCCCCGGACGGCTGTGTTGTAAAGAGGGCTGCTGTTGCTCCTGAAATGATGAAGCATGAAGGCCCGGCACGAGTCTTTGACTCAGAAGATGACGCAATAAAAGCAATCTATTCAGGCCAAGTAATTAAGCCCGGTGATGTCGTAGTTATTCGCTATGAAGGTCCAAAGGGAGGCCCGGGAATGCGCGAAATGTTGAACCCGACGAGCGCAATTTGCGGAATGGGACTCGATAAGAGCGTCGCATTAATCACAGACGGCAGATTTTCAGGAGCTACACGGGGCGCAAGTATAGGCCATATTTCACCGGAGGCAGCTGCGGGCGGAAATATCGGGCTCGTTCATGACGGTGATATTATCGAGATTGACATAAATAATTATAGTATTAACTTGAAAGTCTCTGATCAGGAACTCGCAAAACGCCGCGAAAACTGGACTCCTAATGAGCCTAAAATCAAAACGGGGTATCTTGCACGTTATGCCAAACTCGTAACAAGTGCAGACAAGGGCGCAATACTAGAATAATAAAATTTTCTCCCGGTCAAGAATCAAAATGGCCGGGATTTATTTTGCGTTATAATTTGCGGGTCTTCCTGTTTGTAATTGCTTTCTCCCATAGATCGCGCATTACAAAAAATGAGTTCAATTTATTATCAAGCAGCAGCATATAACCTAAAGGCTCAAGAATTGCACAAATTTCAGGGATATGATTTTCTCTAAGGCCATATTCCCATGTTTCAGTGCAAATAACTTTAGGAAGCGAGGGGCAATCTTTCAAGCTGCGTAAAATTATCTCGTCGAGGCCTTCCGTATCAAGCGACATAAAATCAGGAAAAACTCCGCCGCAATATTCGTTTATTATGGATTTTAGAGTCTTAACACTAACATTGATGATTTCTTTGATTTTGCAGTCTTTATTTACTCGAGCTTCGGCCTCTTGTTTGGAAAATGTGCTTAACGTGTAATTACTCATAACATAGAATGGCATAATAGAATCATTTTCGCCAATTCCTGCCGTGATGTTAATATCTTCTTTGCGAACGTATTCAATTTCGCGGGATAAAATAGGGTTAGGCTCGATATTAATTCCCCGTGAACCTCTTTCATAAAGTAATGCTGTATTGCTGAGTGAATAAGGGTGATTTGCTCCGATGTCAATATATGAAGGCTTCTCAATGTCAAGGCAATCAAATATACTGAGTATTATGCAATCTTCTCCTTTTTGAGAGTAACTGCCTTGATAGTAAGCAATACGCCCCCCCCCCCCCCTTGCGCAAATTACGTAAATATCATAAAGTTTAGTTGCTTTGATTCTGCGTTTAATTGAAGCTGGGATAAAGCTAGAAAATTTCATAAAATAATAATCCTTTCTTTAACATGTTCATGATAGAAAAATTTTTTGATGATTTATTATACTATATTTTTTGCATTATAATAAAAATTTTTTGTTTTGTGAGTTATTGCGATTACTGGAAAAATTTAATATTTCTGTAGCTGTAAATGTATCTGTAAAACTTGTATTTTTTTGTGTAAATTGAGCTGTAAAATTTATATGAATTATAACATTATAATTTGCTTGATAAAAATTTGCGCGCTCGTAAACTTTTAGAATGAGTCAATGTTATAATACTTATTTGTAAAAATTTCAATATTTATATATAACGGAGGAATTTATTAATTATGGCTAAATTTTGTGAATGCTGCGGAAGAGGTCCAGTATCAGGGAATGCTGTGAGTCACTCAAATAGACACACTAGAAGACGCTGGCTTATTAATCTTCAAAATGTAAAAGTTGACGCGGGCGACGGCACATACTTTAAAGCAAGAGTCTGCACAAAGTGTTTAAAATCCGGTTATGTCAAGAGGGCAGTTAATGCAAATTAAGCGCGTTGACAATATTGATTCGCTTGACTCTTTGTTAGTACTCTTATTTGAGGGCGAAAAATTTTCAGGCATAAATAACGAAATTTGCGAAATAATTGAGACTCTCACCTCGCGAAAAGATTTCACGGGCAAAAAAGGGAGTCTCCTGCGCGTTCCGTTAATTCAGGGGAATTTATATTTAGTCGGACTCGGGAAGCGTGAAGACTGCAAATTGAATTTAATTCGGGATTCACTCGCAAAAGGACTCAGAAATATCGGCAGGAATCATAATAAAAGCGTGTTCGTACATCTTGAGAACCTGAAAAATTTTGATTCGCTTTGTGTTGCACTGGGTGAGGCTGCTATATTGTGTGCTTACTCGTTCGATAAATACAAGACTAAAGGTGAAGACTACGAGGCTTTCTCGCTTAATGAGATCTACACGGATATTTATGACGAGAAGGAAATTTCACGGGGAGTCAAATTCGCCGAGTCTCAAATTTATTCGCGTGAACTTGCAAACGAGCCGGGCTGTGTTATAACTCCTGAAATCTTAGCAGAACACGCAAAGAAACTCGCAGGAAAATTAAATCTTGAGTGCGAAATCTGGGACGAGAAAAAAATATTATCCGAGAAAATGGGCGCATTATACGCAGTCGGAGCAGGCTCAAAGAATCCGCCGAGATTTATTCATTTAGCATACAAACCGGCGAATCCAGTCAAAAAAATTGCAATTGTCGGCAAAGGCATAACATTTGACAGCGGCGGACTAAATATCAAACCTGATCAATTTATGCTCACAATGAAGGGCGATAAAACAGGAGCCTGCAACGTTCTGGGAATATTAAAAGGTGCTGCAGAATTAAATTTAAATGTTGAAGTTCACGGAATTATATCAGCTGCTGAAAATATGCCCTCAGGAAGTGCTTACAAGCCCGATGATATTATTCGAGCAAGAAACGGGAAGACTATAGAGATAAATAATACTGACGCTGAAGGGAGACTCGTTCTTGCTGATGCTTTGTGCGCGGCCAGCGAGTTAAAACCTGATGCAATTATCGATATGGCAACTTTAACGGGGGCTTGTGCGGTGGCTCTGGGCAAAAACCGTGCGGGTTTGTTCTCAAATAATGATGAACTTGCTGATAAATTGCTTAGTGCCTCAAATATGAGCGGCGAACCTTACTGGAGAATGCCCTTAGAAGATGAAATTATTGCTGAATCGTTAAAATCTCCGTTTGCTGATTTAGTTAATTGCGGTGAGAGATACGGCGGAGCGATTTTTGCGGCGTTATTCCTGAAAGAGTTCATAAATAATAATATTGCATGGGCTCATATGGATATAGCGGGCGTTGACTTTAACGACAAAGAACGGGGCATTTATTCAAAGGGTGCAAGCTCATTCGGAGTCAGAACTTGTTTAAATTATTTATGCGGGATTTGTTAATTATGTCTTGTCAGTATAAAAACTTAGTACCCCCCCCCCCCCCTAGGTAATTTACGCAAATTTTTAATTAATAATAATAGTGATAGTTTTGCAGTCATAAAAGGCTGTGAGGCTATCACTTTTTTTGTGTGTATTCATAAAGGAGTGTGTTAATTCATGAATATAAAATTAGATATTCCCGAAAATTTTTTCCGCGGTGAAGAGAGATGCGGCTATTATGTCAGTCCCGAAATGAAAAAAGTATGGGCTGTTGAGCTTGATTTACTTGCTGAATTTGCCCGGGTCTGCGAGAAACATAATATAAAATTTTACATGGACGGCGGGACTTTGTTAGGTGCAGTACGTCATAAAGGTTTTATTCCCTGGGATGATGACGTTGATATTTTGCTGATGCGTGAAGATTATAATAAATTGCTTGAGATCGCCCCGAATGAATTTAAGCAGCCTTATTTTTTCTATACACCTACACAATCAAGAGAAGGCCGCATTATGACGTTCTCAAAATTATTTAATGACTCTACGACTATATTTGAGAATGCAAATAGTAAACTTTTTTATGATGTTAATAAACCTGACTCGCACTTTGGGATTTATATAGATGTCTTCCCGCTTGATGATATACCTGATAATGATAAATTGCTGCAAAAAATTGTTAAGCGTCTTAATAAATTATTGCGTAATATGTCATTGATAGATAAATATAAAAATTCTTATAAGCCCAGTTCAATAGCGTGGAAACGTCCTATAAAAGCATTTATGCATTATGTTTATAAGATAATGAATATGTCATTCAAGCCCTATCACGATAAAATTATGAATATTATCGATTCTAGTTCGTACCCTGAAAGTAAAAGACTTGCTAAACTTTGTATGTTTCCTGACCCTAAATTTTTTACCCGCAGAGTCTGGAATCGCTCAGATTTTGACGAGACCGTTTATTTATCGTTTGAGATGTTCAATCTTCCTGCTCCGGCCGGGTGGGAGAATATTTTAGATAAATTTTACGGGAATTGGCGCAAATATTATATACGAGCTAAACACGGTGCTTTTTACGACACCGAACACCCATATACTTATTACACGAAAGAAGGACACTCTATAGATGACAACTCGATATAAAATTTTATTCTGTCTTGTTATATTGCTATTGCTTGGCTCAATCTGGAAATCTAACGGCATTGCAAGACATGTTAAATATTTCAGGGATTATCTATCACACGAGCGCACTATTAAACGCCTTCACAAAATGGAGTCAGATATTTCGAGCTTAGAAAATTTCATATCTGAAGGCAGCGAATATTTTACGAAATATCATTTTATTTCACATAACGGCGGAATAATTCAAGGCCGCTTGCATTCGGGATCTCTTGAGGCGTGGGAGCATTCTTATAATCGCGGTAATCGTATAATAGACGCTGATTTGGAATTCACGAGCGATAATAAAATTGTCGTTCGTCACGGCTGGGCTGAAAATCTCGAACAGGGTCAAGAGCCTAATATTATGACTCATAAAAATTTTATGGACTCGTTGATTTTCCGGAAATATCACCCTTTAGATTTAGACGGCATGATTAATTTTATGATGACTCACAAAGATTTATATATCGCCGTTGACTCAAAACAGGATCCCGCGAAAATTTTTGATTTACTTGTTAAGACAGCAAAGAATCTTAACGCCGAGTCAATTCTTGAACGTATTATCGTGAGCTTATATAATTTTGAAGACGTGAATCGAGTCAAAAAAATTTACACGTTTAAAAATTTTGCGTTACGTCAATACGGCTGGCAGCATAACTGGTATAAACTCGCTGAATTTTGCCTGAATAATAATATCAGAGTCGTAAATATATTTGATTTCGTGATTGACTCTGACCCTGAAGGCGTGAAAATTTTGACCTCGAAAAATATTCACGTTTTCGCAGCAGTCGTTAATGATTTGAGCCAGCTCGAAAAATATAAATCTCTGGGAATAACCGGCGCAGTTAGTGATTTCTTGAGCGAGTCGGACTGGAGTCTCATAAAATGAAATTCTATAAGCTCGGCTACACAACAGGAGTATTTGACATGTTTCACGTCGGACACTTGAATATTTTGCGGCGCGCTAAGGAACATTGCGAAAAATTAATCGTCGGAGTCAGCACTGACGAACTAGTTAAATCATATAAGCACAAAGTCCCGATTATGCCGCTTGAAGACAGACTCGAAATTGTTTCAGCGATTAAATATGTCGATAAAGTTATAATACAAAGCGATTTAGATAAATTCAAGGCATGGGAGAAATTACATTTTAACGCAATTTTTCACGGCGACGACTGGAAGGACTCCGAGCTTTATAACGAGATGGAGCGAAAATTAAAACTTGTTCATGTTGATACAATATTTTTGCCTCACACTGAAGGAATTTCAACGACAATTTTAACGGAAATCATACGCCGCAAGAAATAATTTAATTCAGGGACTCGCGTGTTACTTGGCCATTTTCGCGCGGGTCTCTGTAGTCTCTAAATCGCCCTGATAATCGAGTCTATATTTGTCCCATGCGAAATTTTGAATCCCGGCAATAAAAATTTTCCTGTTAAATTCATCTTCCCAGTCAGGAATATAATTTTTTAGGTAATTCGCCATGTGTGTGCTTGTCTGTATTAAGAATGCCTGCGAGTTATTTGCGCTCGTTATTTTCCTGATGAATCGCTTAATCTTGATTGCTAGACTCTCTTCACGTTCGACAAAACCGTTATCGCCGCAAAGTGGGCAGCTGCGAGTCATAACACTTTTTAAATCAGGCCGTTCACGTTTTCGCGTTAATTCAACGAGTCCCAGTTTAGTTAAGCTGAATATTCTAGCCTTGAGTCTATCATGCATAATACACGAGTCAAAATGTTTTAATAATTTCTCGCGGTCCTCGTCAAAATCCATGTCAATAAAATCTACTACGACAATCCCCCCCAGTGAACGCAAACGCATTTGCCGGGCAATTTCTGAAGCGGCCTCAAGATTCACGCTCAAAACTGTGTGTCTCATGTCGGGCGAGTCCGTGAACTTCCCCGAATTAACATCTATTACTGTGAGTGCTTCAGTCTGATCAATTATTAAATATGCGCCGCTTTTAAGCCAGACTTTACGCTCTAAAGCCTTATCTATTTCGCTCTCAATCTCGAAATATTCAAATATGGGCGTTATTCCCGTGTATAATTGCAGATTTGGACTCTCAGGATAAAACCGTTCTATAAAATTTTTGACGCTCTCGAACTCTTCAGGATTGTTAATAATAATCTCGTCAATATTTCCTGAAATCTCATCGCGCAAGACCCGGCCTAATGCTCCAGTGTCGCGATATAATAAACAAGGTGCGGGATTAGTTTTTGCTTTGTGCTTGATTTCCTGCCAAAGTTTTATAAGCGAGTTCAAATCTTCCTGTAAAAATTTCTCGTCAATTCCTTCTGCTGCTGTCCTGATTATAACGCCGTAACCGGGAATTTGCGATTTTAACGAGTCCGCTATTTTCTTGAGTCGCTTTCTTTCTGAGTTATCAAATATTCTGCGGCTGACTCCGGTCTCTTCTGAATCAGGTACTAAAACGAGCCACCGACCGGGAATTGAGACTCTGGCACTTATTCGGGGAGCTTTATTTTTGCGGGCATTCTTTATAACCTGAACTATTAAATAATCACCTGATTTTATTTCCGGAGCTTCATTCAAGTATAAAAACGCATTTCTCGGCTCATTGTGAGATTTTGAGGGCTTTACGAGACTTGCAAATGCTGCATTAATGGCCGGCAAAATTGTATCGATCCTAGCAATAAAAATATCTCCCTGACGCGCTAATCTCGAACTATTTGCACGCGATGACATGAATTTATTATCTTCCTCGTCAAAATTGTATTCTATAAAAATTTCCGTCAATTTGCCGTCTTCAATAAGGGCGACTCTTGTCTGCTCGTTCTCTAGTGTATCAGCGATTAATTTTATATCAGACATAAAGCCTCATAACTCCTACTTTTATATAAATATTTTCGTGATTAATAATTGCGGCTCGTATTCGCCCGTTCTCTAGTGTCTCAAGCATAAAGCCTCACGCCTCCTACTTTTATAAAAATATTTTCATGTTCAATAATTGCGGTTCTTATAATATCAAGCATAAAGCCTCACTCTCCCATTTTCGTATAAGCCTATTGCCTCACGGACTATATTAATATCCTGCCAGCCCGTTATTATATTCTCGTGAACTAAATTTTTAACGAGTCCTCCGATGGGATTTTGCGCGGGTTCACTAATAATTAAATTCAGCCAGTCAGCTTTATATGCAATCTCTATAATATTTTCCTGATAAAATTTGCGTGTAAAACTTTCTATATTATTATTATTTCTTAACCTGACTAAATAGTGAGCTGCTTTGCACATTTTACCGAGTGAAGGCGACTCATCGGGCACGTTATAGGCTCGCGAAATATTGAAACCTTCAGGCAGTGAATTATTTAACAAGTCAACTAAATTTGCGTAATTTTCCGTGAAAAACATATCAACGGGTTCATTAAGGGCAATTACTCCGGCGGGAAGTTCGGGAGCGAATGAAATTTTTGCGCGGGGTGAAAATCCTTGAGTCATAACGAGTTCAAGCCCTGCACGCAAGGCACTTCTTGAAAAAATTTGAGCCAGTGCTATATGAGGCACAAAACAAGCTCCGCCCCTCTTTGAATAAATTAATCGCGTTCTATTTGTCATTATATCTGCCTTTCTTGTAATATTTTATCATTGCTTATTCTTACAGCCCAGCCCGCACCCTGCACAGCCGGTTATGCAGTCTTGAGTCAATTCTCCTGAATACGCCCTGTGTCTTTCACGCAATAAAAAATTTTTTGTGAGTCCGACATTAACGAAATCCCATGATAAAATCTCGTCTTCTCGTCTCTCACGCGTATAGTTTTCAGGATTTATTCCGCAGTAATTAAATGCCTCAAGCCAGCGACTCAAATCAAAATATTCCGTCCAGTTGTCAAATCTTGCGCCGGTCTCCCATGCCCGCAAAATTACTCGTCCTGTTAATTTGTCGCCTCGTGATAATACGCCCTCTAAAAATGTCTGTTCGGGCTCATGATATGCGATTGATAATGCCCTGTCATGTATGAGTGATTTAATAAATCGTCCTTTATCGCGTAATTCCTGTATTGAGTCCTGTTCTTCCCATTGAAAAGGTGTGTGAGCCTTAGGAACGAATCCGGAAACGCTAGCACTCACAGTAACGCGCCTCTTACCCATTGAACGAGCTAGCTTCAGTGCCTCCTGCGATAATTCAGCAATTGCCCGCAAATCTTCTTCCCGTTCTGTAGGAAGTCCCATCATGAAATATAATTTTACGCGCTCCCAGCCTCTTGAAAAAATTTCACGAAGACAATTTATAATCATTTCTTCGTTAATGCCCTTGTTAATTACATCGCGCAATCTCTGAGTCCCTGCTTCCGGTGCAAAAGTTATACTGCCATGACGCGAGCGAATCCCTTCGAGTTTTTCAGCAAGCCCGATCGAAAATCCGTCCATTCTCAAACTGGGAAGACTCAATTTTGAGTGCCTAGAATTTAACTCAGGAGTCAATAAATCTATTAAATTTTCTATACCTGAATAATCACACGACGCAAGAGATAACAAGCCTATTTCTTCCCAGCCTGTAGACTTTATAATATCCCTGATAGATTGAGCGGCTTCGTCTAAATTTCTTTCACGGACCGGACGGTTTACCATGCCGGCTTGACAGAATCTACAGCCCCTCCCGCACCCTCTGAATAATTCTATAGCTGCTCGATCATGAACTATATTTACACTCGGAACTATCATAGATTTTAACGTGTATAAATTCTCCGTGATTTGGCGCGTAACTTTTACGGGGTATAAAGGCGCATAGATTCCGGGCAATTTAGCAAGCTCTCTTATTTTCTCAAAACGGGGTAATTTTTTGCATGACTCTATATTATTCAATAAGTCCGGCAAAATGGCTTCAGCTTCTCCCACGCAGAATAAATCTATAAAATCACTCATTACTTCAGGATTATATGCCCCGTAACCTCCGGCAATTATTAAAGGCGAGTCATTATCTCTGTCAATACTCTTTAATTTTATGCCTGACAAATTCAAAATAGTTAATATATTCGTATAGCTCGCTTCATGAGGCATAGTAAACGCAAGAACGTCAAAATCTTTTATTTTCCTGCGCTGCTCAATCGAGATTAAAGGCGTGTTGCTCTCAAGCATTAATTTTTCCATGTCAGGCCAAGCACAATAAACTCTATCGGGCAAAAATTTTTTATTATCTTTATTCAGTGAGTAAATCAAGCTCTCTATAATCTGGAATCCGTAATAACTCATGCCTATCTCGTAAACGTCAGGAAATGCAAGACAAATTTTTAAGTTCGAGTCATCCCAGTTCAATTTTTTATGCGGTCTCCATTCAGATCCGGAATAACGGGAAGGCCGAGAAACTTGCGTTAATAATTTCCATTCAGGCGAGTCAAATTCTGCAAAGTTCATTTATTATATTTTCTCCCTAATTATATATTAGCTATATTATATTATGCTCGCGAGTGAGTGATTATTTTATTGCCTGTATATATTAATTCTATTTACACCCGCTATTGTATATAAATTTTATTGCCGTATACACGTTTTATTCTGCTTAGATAATAATATATCGCGTCAAATTCACGTTTTATTCTACTCCCACCCGCCCACCCGACTGTATTCACAGTCGAGTAGAATAGTGAAAATCAAAATCTCCGCTTAGTATTGACTTCTTCAATATATATACTAGCAATTAGGCCAAGTGCTATAAACGTAGCTAATAAAGAACTCCCGCCGTAACTCAAAAATGGCAGCGGCAAACCTGTAACGGGTGTTATTCCTATGCTCATGCCTATACTCTCAAACATTTGGAACCATAGCCAAGACGCAACGCCTGAAGTCAAAATTTTACAGCGTCTATCACGACACTTAAGCCCCGTTAAAATTATTCTGAATAATAACAAAGCAAATAACGCAATTAATATAATATTCCCGACAAAGCCGAATTCTTCAGAGAACACGCTAAATATAAAATCTGTATGAGGCTCAGGCAAAAATTTCAGCTTGCTTTGAGTTCCCAGCATAAAACCCTTACCCGCAAAACCTCCCGAACCGACGGCGATTCTTGATTGAATAACATTATAACCCGAACCTAAGGGATCTCTCATAGGGTCAAGAAATACAAGCAATCTATTAATCTGATAATCTTTCAGGACAAACATAATTAATACTGGCAGTGAAGCAAGTCCGAGCCCGATAATACTTCCTAAATATTTTAACGGAGTCCCAGCTGTGAGCAGCATTCCAAATGATATTACGAGATAAACGAGCGCGCTCCCTGCATCAGGCTGTAATAATACAAGCAAGACAGGCAGCGAAATAACTCCCAGTCCGGCAAAAAAAGTTTTTATATCTAACGGCGGATAACGTGAAAAGAATTTAGACATCGCTAAAATTATAGCAATCTTTGCAAACTCTGAAGGCTGAAATCTAATCCCCCCGAATCCCAGCCAGCTTTGTGCGCCTTTAACTTTAGGAGCGAGTAATGCCGTCAATAATAATAATATCAACGTCAAATAAAATAAATAATAGGCACCTTCAAGAAAATTTCTATGGCCTATCATCATAGTTATTAACATAGCAGCAAGACTCACGAAAAGCCAAGCAGCCTGCCTCAATGCATAATCAAAGCCGCGCCCGTTTGCCCCGCCTGCCGCACTGTAAATACAGAACACCCCCCACAAACCGAGCATAAATGCACACAACATCATGATTCTATCTGTGAGGGATAAATCTTCTTTCAGCGAAGACAACAATTTTATTTAATCTAACGCGATACTTCCGCCGCGCTTGATTCTCAAAACGGGGATATTTGCTACTAGGGCTGTAGCTCCCTGTTCCTTCTCGAAATCGATTTCTATTTTACTGCGCTCTATGTCCATGTATTTAATAATTACATTTACAATTTCTTCGCGCAAATTTTCGAGTAAATCCGGCGTTATGTCGCTTCTGTCATTTATCAAGATAATTTGTAAACGATCCTTTGCCCGTTTTGCTGAATCTTTACCGTCTCCGCTGCCAAATAGTCTGCTTAAGAATCCCATTATTAAATCACTCCTTTACTTCTTTTTACCGCCGCCGGAAAAAAATTTCTTAATCCAGCTAAAGAATCCCCGCCCCGCGTAACTCTCTAAATCCATTAATGGCACGTCCCGGCCTAGTAATCTTTCTGCTATGTTCAAATATGCGTGTGCAGCAGGTGAATCAAGACTCATAGTCATTGGCTCGCCGTTATTTGTTGAGCGTATTACATTCTCATCTTCAGGAACTACGCCTATTAACTCAATTGATAATACGTCTAATATATCATCTTTTGCGAGCATATCCCCGTCTTGTACCATGTTAGGACGCAGGCGATTTATTATTAATCTGATCGGAGATTTGCCCATGGACTCAAGCATTCCGATAATTCTATCAGCATCACGAACTGCGGGAATTTCCGGGGTTGTTACGACAAGTGCTTCATCAGCTCCGGCGGCTGCATTCTTGAATCCTCCTTCAATACCGGCGGGACAATCAAGCAAAATAAAATCAAAATCAGGCTTTAACTCTTCACATAAAGCGATCATTTGTTCGGGATTAACTGCGTCCTTTGTCCGAGTCTGTGCTGCTGGTAGCAAATAAAGTCCCGGCACCCGTTTATCTTTTACTAGAGCCTGAGAAATTTTGCAAGTTTTCTCGATTACGTCAATGAAATTATATACTACCCTGTTTTCAAGTCCCATTATTACGTCAAGATTTCGCAGTCCTACATCAGCATCTATTGCTACAACTTTTTTGCCGAATTTTGCTAAAGCTGCTGCTATATTTGCTGTTGAAGTTGTTTTACCGACTCCGCCTTTTCCTGAAGTCGTTACTATTACACGTGCTGCCATTTACGACAAATACCCTCCTAAAATTTATTTTCTCGTATAACCGGCGTATTTTCTTCCAAAGTTATCAAGACACTTTTGCGCCAGTAAGCTGCTGAATTTGGATCTACATAACATAATTTATTAGCGATTCTAACTTGAGGAGTCTCAAAATGTCCCGCCCATATGAAAACATCATCGCGATTAGCTGCGAGTCCTCCCGCGTGAACTACTCCGAGCAGCTTCCCAGCAACGATTATACTTCCGCCCGCAATGATTTCCGCACCGGGATTCAAATGCCCCCATAAAAGCACGTCGCCTTCTGTCTCAACTTTTTGGCCGCCCCTCATTGAGCCGTATACTATTTTGACTCTGGGAATCTTTATTTTATGTTCGCTTTCTTTCTCGTGCTTAACTTGAGAGTCTTGCGCTTTGTCCTGTAAATTTAAAGCCGGTTCACTTGTTGAGAGTCCAGCCTCATTTAATAATTTCAAAGTGTCAGGATTCCTAGAGAGCCAAGCAATAACTTTTAAGCCCTTCTCCCATATTAAGCTATTCAACATGTGCAGAATCAAATTTCTAGTACACAAACGCCCCGCAAAATCGAAAGCGATTCCCTGATTCTCCGGCAATTTATAGGAGTCGGCCTTAATCTTCATTAACGCTCTTATAACGGCATTCTCGCTGACATTCTCAGGCAAAAATATTTTTATCCCATAATGAGTCCGCTCAAGTTTTAAATATGCTTCAGGCTTTCTTAATTTATTCAATAAATTTAACATAATTCATAATTATAGCGTGAAAATTAAATTTTTATATTTATTTATCATAATTAATGCGATAACAAATGCGCTAAAATCTGACCGACCATAGGAGCTGCGACGCTCGAACCGTGCCGGCCTGCTTCAACAACTGCTACTGCGACATATTTAGGACTCTCAACAGGCGAATATCCCGCAAATAATGCATGATCGGGTCCGTGTGAATTCTGAGCAGTTCCCGTTTTTCCTGCGATACTCACACCGAACCGCCCAGCCCTTGAGCCTGTCCCTCTGCTTACAACATATTCGAGTCCTCTTTGCACGATCGCTAATTTTTCAGGATCTAAGCTCATATTTTCAGGACGCTTAAAATTTTTTATATTCAAGTGTGGAGTTACTAATTTGCCGCCGTTCGCTATAGCAGCATAGACTCTAGCAATCTGAATCGGAGTCATTAATACATAGCCCTGACCGATTGAATAATTTACTGTGTCGCCGTTGAGCCATTGAGTCTTGAATCGTCTTTCTTTCCAGTCAGGCCCGGCAAGGAGTCCCGCTCTTTCTCCGGGTAAATCAATGCCAGTTAATTCGCCTAAATGAAATCTTCTAGCCCATTTTACGAGTCTATCAATTCCGGCCTTGAGTCCAACCTGATAAAAAAATACGTCGCAGGAATGCTGCAAACCTCCTATTACATTTAAGCTCCCATGCCCTGAATGTTTCCAACACCTGAATAAATGCGAGCCGAGTCTCAGACCTCCACGACAAGCAAATGAACTCGAAATATTTATAATATCTTCTTCAAGTGCAGCAATTGACATAAACGCTTTAAACGTACTCGCAGGGGGATAAACTCCGGCAATGGCTCTATCTAACATGGGTCTGTCAGGATTATTTATTATTGAGTTCCATTCACGCGCAGAGACTCCCCATGTTAAAGTGTTATTATCATAGACGGGACTTGAAGCTAATACTAAAATTTCACCGGTCTGAACGTCCATAGCAATTAACGCGCCTTTATAATCCTTCAATAAGTCAACCGCTAATTTTTGAGCCGACATATCAAGAGTCAAATGCAAATCTTCTCCCTTTACTGCGTTGCTTGAGTCAAGTGTCCGAATCTTGCGCCCCCTCGCGTCAACTTCCAAAGCCTCTTGGCCGGGGTGTCCTCTCAAAATTTCCTCGTAGGATCTCTCAATTCCCGACTTGCCTATTAAATCGCCGCCAGTATAACCGTCTTCAGCACGTGCCTTTAACTCGTCTTCTGAGATTTCACCGACATAGCCTAAAACATTCGCCGCCAAACTCCCAGCCGGATATGTCCTGCGCCAGACACTCAACGGGAATAATTCTCGCGGGAATTCATAATCTGCAACTAATTCGGCCATTTGAGTCATTGTCAAATTAGGGACGATTCGCATTACTCTATATGGAGCGAGTCTCTGCTGCTTTATGGTCTTCTCTAAATCTTCTACAGTTATCGGAATCCCATGACGTATTAAAATTTTGCTGAGTCTCTCAAGTTTTTCCGGCGTGTTCAAATCCAACGGATAACCCATTATACAAAATGTAGTGTCATTTACTGCGAGGGGGACTCCGTTCCTGTCAAAAATTTCTCCGCGTGGTGCTGCAAACCTCATAACGCGCAATCTATTATTATGTGCGAGCCTGATATATTTATCGCCTTGATAGATCTGACAAAAATATAACCCGCTGATTAATATCAAGAAAGAAAGACTCATACAATAAAGAAATAATTTCAGCCTGTTATCTAATATTTCCATATTTTATTAAAAGATTCCCCCCCTTTTACGCGAATAAGCCCGCGCAATATTTTATATCATACTTTCTGCAAATCCTTCACTCTCTGCGAGTAAATATACTGCGTCAATAATATAGCCGGTAATGAGTAAACTTGCTGCCAAATGAAAAAATTACCTCCCGTGCTGCCTCCCAGTATCAAAACGGGTAACATAGGCGGTAATAGCTGCGAGACTTCCAACAACGCAAAAATTAATAATCCGCTCCCTGAGACTCGGCCTTGAGGTGGAATAAACGCCCAGACTTGTATAACAATCATGACGGCGGCGACATATCCCAGCGTGAAAAATCCGGGAATCCCTACCCAGCGCAAATCCCATAAAATTCCCCCGGCAAATGCGCTCCAAATTGCCCAGAGTCCGTCCTCGTCATTCTTATCAAGCAATAATTTATACACGATTCCCAGCATAAATAACCCCGGAATCTGCATACCTCCGCCGCTGAATACCGTCAATAAATCCTGTAAGAGCCATAAAGTAATTAATAACATGTCAATAATTCACCGTGTAAAATCTCGACAAATCCGCGCCCGGTTCTATTCTATATGTCGCGTAACCGTCCGGCCCGACTGTAAATTCATTACTGACCCGCCCGATCGGCAAACCTGAAGGGAACTGCTCGCCTATCATTGCCGTACTTATTCGCATTCCCGCACGAGCCGCACCCTTTGAAGCTGGTATATAACGCAGTAAGACCCGCCCATTTCCGTCGCCTGTAACGACTCCGAGTTCGCGAGTCTCTTCTATTACTGCAGGAACTAAGAAACTTGACGACGTTATTAATTCGGCCCATGATGACATTAACGACACTGAACTAACCCGCCCGATTAAATAGCCGTTATAGAAAATTGGCAGTCCTTGAGTGATTTTATCCTGCTCGCCTCGGTCTATTCTGATTTCATTCCACCATGACATGGGAGCACGTAAATTTACACGCGCAACTCGTATATCATTGCTTGAGACTTGAAAATTTTGCCGGCTCAATATTTTAGCGAGTTCAAGACGCAATATAGAATTCTCTTCACGCAATCGAGTAATCTCGTCATTCAAAAAATTTTTATCGTGAGAGTATGAACGCCAATTTATATAAAACTCTCGCATTATGACAGCCGGATATTCAGGAACTGACAATAAAGCGGCCCAGAAATCAACGATATTTTTTATTATGCCGAGTCCCGAACTTATGCCAAGCAAAAATAATCCCAGAATCAAAGCCGTTAAACCGTGAGCCCATTCTCTAACAGTGCTGCGAAAATTGTCCATATAAAAATTTTATCTTGCGCCGCGTTCGACTGATTTTAATATCCTGCGCATTGACGTTAAATTTTTCAGAATCTCACCGACTCCCAGTGCAACAGAATATAACGGACTCTCAGAAACTATTACAGGAGTATTTATAGCGCGTGAAAGTCTTTCAGCAAATCCCCTCATTAAAGCGACTCCGCCAGTTAAAATAACTCCTCTGTCAACAACATCCTTTGCGAGTTCGGGCGGCATTTTCTCAAGAGCGACTTTTACCATGTCTTCAATGCTTATAAAAATAGGCTCCATTGCTTCACGGACTTCAATAGACGAAATAATATCACTCTTAGGCAGTCCGTCCGACAAATCGCGCCCCTTCACGTTCATTTCAAGCTCCGGACTCATGGGTAAAGCCGACCCGATTGTATTCTTGACTTCTTCAGCCGTGTTATCTCCGATTAAGAGCGAATATCTTTGACGAATCATTGCTGTTATTGCATTATCCATCATTTTGCCAGCTGTCCTGAGCGAACTTGTAACAACAATCCCGCCTAGAGATATTACACTGACTTCACTTGTGCCGCCGCCTATATCAATTACCATGCACCCATTAGGCTTATCAAACGGGAGTCCGACCCCTAATGCTGCACTGATAGGCTCTTCAACGATATATGCTTCTCCTGCACCTGCTCCGAGTGTTGCATCAATAACGGCCTTGCGCTCGACTCCGGTAATTTCCGCAGGAATCGAGACAACTACACGCGGATGAGTCATGAAAGCACTTCCCGAACAAACTTTTTTGAGACAGTGTTTAATTAATTCTTGAGTTACGTCAAAATTTGAGATTACCCCGCCTTCAATCGGACAAATCGCACTAATTCCCGCAGGAACCTTCCCGGCCATTGCTTTAGCTTCACGACCGACCGCTATAATCTCAAAACCTGCACCGCGCGGCAATTTTTTTACTGCAACAACTGAAGGCTCATTTAAGACTATGCCTTTATCCTTTACATAAACGACTATATTTGACGAGCCTAAATCTATTCCGACATCAAGGCCAAGCATACTAGAGAAAAATTTTAACATTTCTGTAATTCTCCATTAACGCGGCCAATACGGGTTTAATTCACGTTCTGCGCCTATGCTAGTTTCAGGGCCATGACCGGGCAAAACTCTTAAACCGTCGGGGAATTCGTCAAGTTTTCGCAGTGATGACTCAAGTTTGACCTCGTCGCCGCCCTCTAAATCAGTCCGTCCTACACTCTGAGCGAATAAAGTATCACCGGCAATTAATATATTATGGCCCTGCAATAAATAACAGACTCCGCCTTCAGTATGTCCGGGAGTCTCAATAACTTTTATATCACAGCCGGGAAATTGTATAATCTGACCGTCTTTAACTTCTTTGAAATCACTCAAGCCCTCACAGTGAACGCCTAACAAAGATTGCAGCTGCTTTGAAGGTTTTCGGAGTGAATGAGCGTCCTTGCTGCCTATATAAATATTATTCCCGACAAAAGGCACTAATTCATGAATCCCCGCAATGTGATCTATATGACCGTGAGTCAATAAAATCATTGTGAGATTTAAATTATTATCAGCGAGAAATTTTTTAACGTCGTCAGTCTTTCCGCCCGGATCAACAAGAAAAGCCTGCTTTGTGTTCTCGTCCCAGAATAAATAACTATTTGTCCATAATGCTCCCAGTGGGAAGCGTTTATAATTCATGATTAATAAATTCCTTCTTTCTATATCTATAAATTCAAGCATTCAAGAAATATATATAATTTTATTTTATTTATCCGGAGAGTCTACTATAAAAGTTAATGGGCCGTCATTAATTATTTCAACTTCCATATCTGCGCCGAACTCCCCGCAATTAGTCTTAAATCCATATGATTTTACTTTATCGACGAAATAATTATAAATTTTCTCTGCTAAATCGGGACTCGCTGCTCCTGTAAAACTTGGCCGGCGGCCTTTAACGCATGAAGCATATAACGAGAATTGAGAGACTAATAATATTTCTCCGTTGACTTCACTTAATGATAAATTTGTCTTGCCCTCTGAGTCCTCGAATATACGCAAGCCCGTCATTTTTTCAGCCAGCCAGTCAGCTTTTGACTCATTGTCGCCGTCTGTTACTCCTATAAATACGCAAATTCCCTTGTTAATTGAGCGTCTTTCTTGTGAATTAATTAATACTGAAGCCCGCTTTACTCGTTGAATTAATAAACGCAAAATTTTACCCCCTTGTAACTTCCATAATGCCGCGAACCTCGTTCAATCTTGCCATAGCAGAGTATAAATTTTCGAGATTCCTGACTCTTATATCTATTCTCATGCGCATTAAACTATTTCCTACCATTGAGGCTTTAATCCCTAAAATTCCCGTGCCGTTGAGTCCGAGTGCCTTTGTTGCGTCAGAAATTAAATCTTCACGGTCAATTCCTTCAGCTTTGAGTCTTGCTGTGTAATATTTCGTGTCTCGTCCGGGTATAATGCTTTTATCCTGATCGGCCCATGTTACGTTGATTTTATGCTCGTGATTTTGTTTCTGAATGCTGGGACAGTCGACTCTATGTACAGTGATTCCGCGTTTATGAGTCGAATATCCTATAATTTCATCGCCGGGGACTGGATCACAGCAGCTTGCAAGGGTAACACTGACTCCTGACTCGCCTTCTACTAAAATATCCGATTTTATTTCGCGTTTACGAACTTCTGGCGTGTTCTTAATTTCAAGCGGTGTATTTTGAGGCTCAGGCGAATGATGCTGTAAATATGCCAGTGAAATTTTTTGTGCCGCTGCTCCCGGCCCTATTGACCCCGAACCTACTGATATTAATTGATCGTCGATATTCCCGAAATCTTCGCGTTTAACGTCATTGAGTCCCCGTTTTCGTAATTCCCGCTCTATTAATTTCCAGCCGCGTTCTATTTTCTCGTCCCGTTCTGTCTTCTCGGCCTGCCTGAAATATGCCCGGATTTTCGCGCGGGTTTTGCCTGAGCTGACAATTTTTAGCCAGTCCTTAGAAGGCGCCCCCTGCGGAGAAGTCAAAATTTTTACTATATCGCCGCTGTGTAATTGAGTATTAAGCGGGACTATTCGGCCGTTAATCATAGCTCCGACACAGTGATTTCCGACTTCAGTATGCACTGAATAAGCAAAATCTAAAGTTGTTGACCCATTCGGCAAAATTATGGGCTTCCCGTCCGGTGTGAAAACGTATACTTCACTTGTGAGTAAAATATCACTCTTCAAGACTTCCATAAACTCTTTAGAGTCTCCCTCTTGGCCTGCCTCAAGTGCTTGACGTACCCACATTAATTTTGCGTCGAGTCCCTTAATTAACTTTTTGCCGCCTCCTGATTTATAGACCCAGTGAGCCGCGATTCCGTACTCTGCGAAGTGATTCATTTCATAAGTCCTGATTTGTACTTCCAAAGGCACCCCGAACGCCATTACAGTCGTATGCAAAGATTGATACATGTTACTCTTAGGAGTAGCAATATAATCATCAAATTGTCCGGGAACTGGTACCCATAAAGCGTGGACTATTCCGAGAACTGCATAACAAGTTGACACATCAGACACTAAGACTCTAACAGCTAGAATATCATAGAGTTCATCAAACGATAATTTTTTGCGCTGCATTTTCTCGTATATGCTGTAATAATGCTTTGAACGGCCTTTGATTCTGCACGGTATATTTTCTTTCTGGAGTCTCTCTTCAAGAACTTTGCGGGCTTTGTTAATAACTTCTTCCATTTGAGGGAGTTTCTTTTTTACGCGATATTCTACCTCGTGATAAATATCAGGGTGTAAATACATAAATGATAAATCTTCAAGTTCCCGCTTAATCTGATAGATTCCGAGTCTGTGTGCTAGGGGCGCGTAAATTTCCATAGTTTCACGGGCGATTCGGGCTTGCTTGTCAGGTCTCATAACGTTAAGAGTCCTCATGTTGTGCAGTCTGTCAGCAAGTTTTATCAGGACGACTCTAATATCTTGAGCCATAACGACAAACATACGCCGCAAATTTTCACCGGTTAAATCTTCACGCGACATGAATTCTTTAACTTCATTGCCGGCCAGTTTCGTAACTCCCTGAACGAGCGTTAATACATCTTCCCCGAATTTTTCGCGCATTTCGTCAGCTGTAACGCTTGTATCTTCTAGCACGTCATGAAGTAAAGCAGCTTCAAGAGTTGCCATGTCGAGTCTCATACCAGCAAGAATTAATGCAGCACTCAAAGTGTGAATTATATATGGCTCTCCGGATTTCCTGAACTGGTCTTTATGGGCTTGAGCAGCAAAGACAAAAGCCTCGCCGAGCCTGTTTAACTGTTCAGGAGTCAATGAAAGCATTGATTTTGTCCATAAATCCTGCCAAAGCGAACGCACGCACTCCTGCTGTGAGTCCTTAGGAATCCGCGAAAAGAATTCATCACGTAATTTCGACATCTCATGCAAATAATTTGTCGAATTATCTTCTATTGACGGGACACTGTTAATAATAGACGAGAAAAAATTATCGCCGCCCATTTCTAAAGTCTCTAGTGCCTTATTCTCTTCTTTCTTATTATCTTTGGGCATTCTTTAAACGCCTCCTTTTGTTTCAGTTACTGCATAATCGATAATAAATTGCAGAGTCTCCTCATTCCTCCAATAATCTAATCTAGGATGATAAATCCAACCTTTAACGCCATTTTTTAACATGTCTGCTACATCTTTAGGCGAGGTGTTAAATGCTAATAATTTCGCGTTATTAACTCGTATATAACTGTGTTTGCCGTCTTTACCCATCGGGTTTATTTCAGTATTGTTTATATCAGGGTCAATATAAAATTTCGGCGAAGGGTTATTATTACCAAACGGGCCCAGTGCAGAGACAGCGCGCCAATCTGAAATTGTTATATCTGAAGGTTCAATATTTATTACTGGTGTCTGAGTGCCGGGGATTATCTCTATATTTGTGAGAAGTGAATCAAGAATCTTGCGGACTTCCCGCCAATTTTCAGGCCTCACTGAGAATCCGGCCGCGTATTTATGGCCTCCCCATGCGTCTAACTTTTCGGAGATCTCGCGCAAAATTCCTACTGCATCGCCGCCCTCAGGAACTCGCAAAGTCCCCCGAATTATTCCGCCTTCTACAGGAGCAGCTAAGGCTATCGGGATATTATATTGCGCACAAATCCTACTTGCAACACCGCTTAAGATTCCCACCGGCCAAGCGTCATTATATAAAACTTTATTATGAATCTTCCCGGCTGATAAAGAGTCATCGATTGCCTTTGCTATATTTTCCGTTAAAGTCTGGCGTTTACGGTTGATTCTCGTTAACTCGTTCACACATGAATAAATTGCGTCATTGCTGCCCGAACCTAACAAAGCACGGACTCCGACATCTGCCGTAGAAATTCGCCCGGGAGCGTTCAGACATGGAATTATGCGCATTGATAAATGTTCTTCTGTTAATTGCGATTTATTTATGCCTAGACAGTCAAATAAAGCACTCAAGCCGCGCCGGGGATTTGTACGCATTAAATGCATTCCGAATCTTACTAGAGAACGATTCAAATTATGAAGCGGCATACAATCGGCAATAGTTGCAAGTGCTACCAGATCAATTTGATATTTCAGGAAATCACGAGAAATTATATTTTCCTTCCATGCCCAGCACCATAATACGGCAGTCGCGCAAATTTTTTGTGACTCGTCCTGCGAACTCTGAACGGGATTCACGATTGTATTAATCGTAACAGGCGCAGAAACTGAATGATGATCGAACACGAAAATATTTATACCGGCCCTGCGTAAATTCTCTAACATTTCAGAGTCATTTGTCCCGCAGTCAACTACAACAAGAGTATTGCAGCCAGTACCAGCAATTTTTTCAAGGACTCCGGCGTTCAATCCATAACCGTGAATATCTCTCTTGGGAATAAAATAACGTACCTGCGCGCCCTTGTGTCTAAAAATTTCCATTGCTAACACAGTTGAACAAATTCCGTCAGTGTCATAATCTCCGTAAACTAAGACATTTCCGAATGAGCTTTTAGACTCCCATAAAGTTTTAGCGGCCTTGCTTGACTCGCCGAGATTCAAATTTGTTATTTGTTTCGTGAAATCAGGGTGAATCCATTCGCGCAAAGAGTCCAAATCTTCCCCGCCCTTAAGCATATCTAAGACACCTGCGGCCAGTTCGGGACATTCTAAGGAGTTAGCAAGCTGCTTAGTGTTCTCGCCGGGCTGATAAATTTTTAAGTCAGAAATTAAACATGTAGGCAGCATTTATTTATTCCCCTTCTGATAATAAAATATTCCTGCAAAATTTCCGCGCATTCAGTGGCCATTACTCCGGACTCTACTTTGCAAATATGATTTAATCTTGAGTCGCTCAAAATGTTATAAAGAGTTCCGCCGGCTCCTGACCTGAAATTTTTTGCACCGTAAACGACCCGCGATAATCGGGCATTAACACAAGCTCCGGCACACATGGGACAAGGCTCAAGAGTTACATACATTGTGCAGCCTGAAAGATTCCATCTTTGCAAATTCTCACAGCATGAACGGATCGCAATGATTTCGGCGTGTTCGGTGGGATCTAAAAATTTTTTGTCGCTCCCTGAAGATAAAATCTCGTTATTCTTTACGATTACAGCTCCGACGGGAACATCACCGCGTGAGAGTGCATTTTTTGCGAGATTTAGAGCTTGATTCATGAAAAAAATATCCGGCTGCATTTAGATTTTCACTTTCAGGACAAGACTCTTAACAGTGCCGCGATTCTGGAAATATACTCCGCATTTATGGGCATCTTCAGGCATAAATAATATAAAATGTCCGGGCGGTACTTGATTATAAATTCCTTCACCGGTGTAATATGCTGTATCAGTTAATTCGTCATAGGGCTTTGACTCTTTCAGCTGGTCAATCATGGCATAACCGAACCACTCTTCACCGCTTAGTGTTATATGAATGTCGATATATTTTTTGTGAGTCTCGAAAAATTTTCCGTCGGGTTTAGTCGTAATTGACTCGTTAATCTCAAAGAAAATATTATTCCCGTCAATTATATATCTGCCCGGTTTGAAATTTTCTAGTTCGTTTATGTGTTCAGAAATGTATTCAAGACCTTTTTTCACACGCTCGCCGAGTCCGCTGTAACGTGAAGGATATTGCACTGTTCCGAGTATCATAATAAATTCATCTCCTGAGTTAATTTGCAATTTATTATACACGCATTAATTATTTGAAATATTCTTATATATTTTATGTGCTATCATACAAGGCAAATTTTTTGTTGCTAGTTAATATGTGTAGGGTAAAAACATATTTTATTCTACTCCCACCCGCCCACCCGACTGCTGCGCAGCCGAGTAGAATAGGGTAAAGACAAAAGCTGTATAAATTTTTGCAGCAATAATTATAATAATATAATCTGAAAGGAGAAAATTTTTTCATGGCCTATTTTTTTAGCGAACCTTCTCACACGTTTTCTGAATATCTTTTACTGCCGAATTATTCATCTGAAAATTGTGTGCCGTCAAATGTCTCACTGCGGACTCCTCTTTGTAAATTCAGGGCGGGTGAAGAATCTCCCCTTTCGATTAATATCCCCCTTACAAGTGCGATAATGCAGTCAGTATCTGATGACAATATGGCAATTGCTTTAGCTCGTGAGGGCGGGATCTCGTTTATTTTCTGTTCTCAGCCAATCGAGAAACAAGCCGAAATGGTAGCACGAGTCAAGAAATACAAGGCCGGATTTGTCGCAAATGATTCAGCAATAGGGCCGGATCAGACTTTGAAGGATATTCTTGCGCTGAAAGAATTAACAGGACACACAACAGTTGCAGTAACTCATGATGGGAGCTTGACGGGCAAATTACTGGGAATCGTAACGAGCCGCGATTACAGAGTCAGCCGCACTGATTTAGACTTGAAAGTCAGAGACTTCATGACTCCGATCGATAAAGTAATTTCTGCTCATGACGGATTAAGCCTAAGTGAAGCAAATGATATTTTATGGGAGCATAAATTAAATTCGCTGCCAGTAATCGATGATAAAGGCAACATGGTCGCTTTTGTATTTCGCAAAGATTATGACATGCACAAAGAGAACCCGTTAGAATTGCTTGACTCTCAAAAACGTTACATGACGGGAGCAGGCATTAACACTCGCGATTATGAACAAAGAGTCCCGGCATTACTCGAAGCGGGGGCGGATGTTCTGTGCATTGACTCGTCTGAAGGATTCACGGAGTGGCAGAGAAGGACTCTTAAATGGATTCGCGATAAATACGGCGATGATGTTAAAGTCGGTGCGGGCAATGTAGTAAGCGCTGAAGGATTCAAATTTTTAGCGGAGGCAGGAGCAGATTTCATAAAAATAGGAATAGGCGGCGGCTCAATCTGCATAACTCGTGAAGCAAAAGGAATCGGGCGCGGACAAGCTACAGCAGTTATAGAAATTGCAAATGCCCGTGATAAATATTTTGCTGAGACTGGAATTTATATTCCGATTTGTTCAGACGGGGGAATTGTAATGGACTATCATATAACGCTGGCTCTAGCAATGGGAGCGGATTTTTGTATGCTGGGACGATATTTTGCGCGCTTTGATGAGAGTCCTACAAATAAAGTTATGGTAAATGGGAATTACGTTAAAGAGTACTGGGGCGAGGGGTCTTCACGTGCTAGGAACTGGCAGAGATATGACTCGGGCGATACTTCACAAGTAAAATTATCGTTTGAAGAAGGAGTCGACAGTTACGTCCCATATGCGGGGAGTCTCCGCGATAATTTAACGGAGACAATAAGCAAGATAAGATCTACTTTCTGCAATTGCGGGGCGTTGAATTTGTGCGAAATGAGGGAGAAAGCAAGAATCACCCTTGTATCGCCTGTAACTCTGATAGAAGGCGGAGCGCATGACGTAATTACAAAGGAAGCAGCCAGACGAACAAAATAAATTTTTGCTATAAAATATCGTGCAGTTCTCGGAATTTAACGGGAGCTGCATATTTAATTTTTCAAAAATTTGACCGATTGTTACAACCTGTTGATATATTTATTGCAAGAAAATTTTTTTATGGAGGTACTTAATCATGAGACTTGCAATATTTACAATGATAGTATTATTTGCGTTCGTAGGGGCAGCATTTGCTGACATGAGTCCCGTCAAAAGTTTTCAAGAGAGAAAGCCGACTCCGTATAATAATAATCAATTCGGTTTTGTATATAACGGGGCAATCACTGAAAATGTAAGCGGAAAAGTCAACGTCCACCCGATAACTTACGAGCTTAACGGCATAAAAATTGCTGCAAATGTTTATACGCCTGCGAATTATGACTCGTCAAAAAAATATCCTGCTGTAACAGTTGCGCACCCGAATGGAGGAGTCAAGGAACAAGTAGCCGGACTCTTTGCGCAGAAACTCGCCGAACTTGGTTATATCACAGTAGCTGCTGATGCTGCTTATCAGGGAGAAAGCGGCGGGCAGCCGAGACACACCGATATACCATTTTTCAGAACTGAAGATATACACGGCATGGTCGATTTATTGAGCATTTATCCCGGAGTTGACACGAATCGTATCGGCATGTTAGGAATTTGCGGAGGCGGCGGTTATACTTTGAATGCTGCCAAGTCAGAAAAACGCGTGAAATCTGTAGCGACTCTTAGCATGTTTAACACTGGGCGGGTTCGTCGTGAGGGCTATATGAGTTCGCAAATTAACAAGATTCAAGACACTTTAAAGCAGGCTTCAGACGCTCGCAATGCACAGATTAAGGGCGAAATTTTAGCGGCCGGGACTGTAGATTTTGACTCATTGACTGATGAGAGCATAGAAAAAATTGCTAATGATCTTTATCGCGAGGGAATTAAATACTACGGCAAGACTCACAGGCATCCTAATTCGACATTTGAGTATACCCGTTCAAGTTTAAGCGAGCTAATGTCATGGGACGCTGTAGACAATATTAAATTAATTAATGTGCCGTTATTAATGATGGCGGGAAGTATTGCCGACTCTCTTTATTTGAGCGAGGACGCTATAGAGAAAGCAGCAGGCACTAACGATAAAGAATTATTCTTGATTCCCGGTGCCTATCACATTCAGACTTATTATGTTCCCGAATATGTTGAGCAGGAAATTAATAAGCTGAAAGAATTTTTCGGGAGGACTCTATAAATATGAAGATTGCAATAATTTTATTGAGCATTATATTATTCGCAATGCCAGTTTTCGCAAGTACTCTTGACGGATATGACCGCGCAAAGATTGCCGATGAGAATTACTCGAAAATGAACGGATCTGATTCAATGCCAGAGTCAAAAAATGATCCCGAACTCGCAGCAATCATGAAAAAATATATCTACGGCGATTTATCCCAGCAAATAAAATTGTCAGATATGGAGCGTCAATTAATTAGAATCGTTGTATTAACTACAAATCAGAATCACAAATTTTTAGCTCGTGTAATTAATGAGACTCTAGCACTCGGAATTAAGCCTATTGAAATCCGCGAGGCACTTTATCATGTTGCGCCCTATATAGGATTCCCGAAAGTTTTTGAGGCATTAGACATCGCAAATGAAATTTTTACAGCAAAGGGAGTAAAATTACCGCTTGAGAATCAAGGAACTACTACAGATTCAGACAGATTTGAGAAGGGATTAAATTTTCAAGTCAGCAAGTACGGTGAAAGAATTAATCAAATGAGAGACTCGACTCCGGACTATCAGAAACATTTACAAGATAATTTATCGGCTTATTGTTTCGGAGATATTTACACGCGGGGGACTCTTGATTATAAGACTCGTGAAATGCTGACAATGGCAGTAATAGGCACACTTGGAACGGCAGAGGCTCAATATAAATCACACGTAATCGGGACTCTTGACTCCGGTGCAACAAATGAAGAAGTTATCGGAGTAATTACAACAATGAATCCCTATATAGGCTTCCCAAGGACTCTAAACGCTTTGAGAATCGCAAATGAAGTTTTCAATGAGCGCAAAAAATAATACCCTAGTGCTAAAATAAATCTTAAATGCAGTTCTCGGAAAATTAACGGGAGCTGCATATTTTTACAGCTACTTTTACAGCTACAAAAAAGTTAATTTTTCTTAGTAATAGCAATCACTCACAAGACAAAAAATTTTTATTATATGCTCATTTAGATTCGCACGAACACGGGAGCAAATTGCTAAAATATTCGCGTTCACCTGAAAGAACTTCATCATAAAATTTTTGTTTATTGTCAATATATTCAATCGAAAAATTTAGAGCTGCTATATTTTCCTGTAGCTGTAATTTTTTCCGTGCTAAAATTTTTTTCCTAGCTGGAATCGTTGCTGCTCCCTCACGGCATAATTTAGTATATATTCTTTCATTTCCTGAAGAGTCATTCCGCAATTTTTCAAGCAAGTTAGACTCTTAATCCATGCAATATCGCGCTCGTCAAAGATTCGCCGATTAATTTTATCGCGCTTCACGTTTGGAATTAGTCCCTCGTTGCAGTAAAATTTTAGTCCCTGATAAGTCATGCCCGTTTCTTTGCAAGCCTGCATCATTGTGTAAATCATGAAATTTTTTCGCTCCTTAATAAATAATATATAAATATACGCTTGACCGATAGTATAAATCGATTGTTATTATTGAGTCAAAAATTTTCAGGAGGGTTATATTCGTGCTTAAAAAATTTGTATTAATATTATTGAGCTTGGCAATTCTAACAAGTTTTACCGGGTTTGCATATTCAGAACAGAAATTTTTTTCTCATCAAGTTATACCCATGAACGTAATTAATCATGAGAGCGGCAAAATTTTAAGAGGTCTGCTTTATATGCCTGAGACTGAAAAATTTTCGCGTGTTCCTTTAGTGATTGCAGCGCACGAACTTGGGAGCAATTATTCACGGGGCTGGCCTCAATACGGCGAGGCACTTGCGAGTCTGGGAATTGCTGTATACACGTTTGATTTTGCAGGTGGAGGGCCTAAAACAAGAATGGACGGCACACCGGGGAGTCATAGCGACGGCGACACAACAGAAATGTCAGTAATGACTGAAGTTAAAGATTTAGAATGCGTGTTAAAAGCTGCCAAGTCATGGGAATTCGTTGACTCTTCAAAAATTGCTATAATAGGCGGCTCGCAGGGCGGGGCGGTTTCTGTTATAACTGCTGCTCGTCATGCTGAAGAGATTGCGGGACTCGTTTTGCTATATCCTGCGTTAATAATTCGTGATGATTTACACAAGAAATTTGCGGAAAAAAAAGATTGCCCCCCTGTTTATAGCTATAACGGCTGGCTTGACGTGGGTCCGATTTATGTTAATGACATGTGGGACTATGATATTTACTCGGACATGCCAAAATATTCAAAGCCTGTATTAATTTTACATGGCGATAAAGATTTTATTGTCCCGATTGAGTACTCGCAAAAAGCCGCAAAAATTTATCCTGATTCAGAATTTCACGTAATTAATAACGGAGATCACGGTTTTAAGGGCGACACATTTAATCAGGCAATGGGCTATATTAAAGCGTATTTCAGGAAAATTAATTTTTTACCGGACGGAATGAGCAAAATTATCCCGGTCGGGATTCTTAATAATATAGCTGGAGAACATTTCACGGGGAAGAGTTTTTTATTTCCTGTATCTACGCAGCAGGCCGGAGTCTTTAACGTAACTTTTGAGCCGGGAAGCTATAACGAATGGCACATACATCACGCGGAAAAAGGCGGCGGACAAATTTTAATTGCGATTTCAGGCCGGGGCTGGTATCAGGAAGAAGGCAAACCCGCACAAGAATTAATGCCCGGTGATGTCGTAAATATTCCCGCAAATATTAAGCACTGGCACGGAGCAGCAAAAGACTCATGGTTTCAGCATGTTGCTATAGAAGTCCCCGGAGAAGATACAAAAACTACGTGGCATGGATTCTTATCACCTGAAGAATACTCAAAATTAAAATAGGAGCGTGTTATTTATGAAAAAATTTTTAGCAGCATTATTATTATTATTATTTATTATGAGTGTATCAGCGTTTGCAAGTGAGCCTTTAATAATTCGCGAGCAGGGTATTTTTTCAGCTGGCGGAACAGTAACAGACCCGCTGCCGGGCGAGTTTAATATTTCTGAAAACTGGCTGGATTATTCACGAGCAGGAAACACGGCGCATGTCGATCACGCAAATGTATTTTACCAGATTCCAGACGGCAAAAATAAATCTCCGATAGTATATCTTCACGGTTATGGACAGACTCGAACGGGCTGGCAGTCAACACCTGACAGACGCGAGGGCTGGAGCGATATTTTTTTAAGAAAGGGGCGCGCGGCATTTCTCGTTGATCAACCTAGACGCGGGGCAGCAGGTTCAACCGTCAAAATCATAACCGGAGACATGGATACTCGTGCAAACGGTACAGAATATAATCCGGGAGATCAAGCGTGGTATACTCATTTCAGAATCGGACGGGGGACTCCGAATCGTTATAAAGGGAGTCAATTTCCTGAAGGTGAGGCGGCATTAAATCAATTTTTGCGTCAAATGACTCCTAATACAGGAAATTATGACGTAGTAATTTTAGGCTCGGCATTAAGTGCTGTATTATCCGAAGTGCGTTCTATGACTGGCAAGAAAGCTATTTATTTGACTCATTCACAGGGCGGGCGCGTGGGCTGGCAGACTGACACTGAAAATATTGCGGCGATTGTTGCAATTGAACCGGGATTTGCTCCTGAAGTAGGCAGTGAAAACTATAAAAAATTTGTAGCTGCAAAAATTCCCATGATATTTTATTTCGGTGATTATATAAATAACGGCCCTAATGATATAAAGAGTACAGCATTTTGGAAAAGTGTATTAGATCAATGCCGGGATTTCGCAAAACACTACAACGAAGACGGCGGAGATGCGACAGTTATATATCTTCCTGACGAGAAAATAACCGGAAATAGTCATTTTATGTTTCAGGAGCTGAATAATAAAGAAATAGCCGATCACATAGAAAAATGGCTGGAGTCAAAAGGGTTGTAAATAATAAATCATGAATAAAAAAATTTTTATGTCTGCTTTAATCATTGCGCTTAGTTTTATCGGTGTGTCGTCTGCTGAAATTATTTCAGGGCCGGACGCTGCTGTTGTCGAAATCGAGGGCGGAAAATTACAGGGCTATATCAGGAATAATATTTTTACTTATTTAGGAGTCCCTTACGCTGAAGCAGATTTATTTATGCCTCCGACTAAAATAAAAGCATGGGACGGAATCAAAATGGCTGTAACTTACGGCAATATCTCACCGCAATTAACTTCACAGCAAAATGATATGTTCCCTGCTCACTGGTACTGGCCTTTATGGACTCCGAAAAATTACACGCAGGATAATAACTGTCAAAATTTAAATATTTGGACTCCCGGCCTCGATAACAAAAAACGTCCTGTAATGATCTGGCTTCACGGCGGAGGCTTTGAGGCTGGCTCTTCAAGCGTCGAAGATATTTATAACGGTGAAAATTTATCACGCACGGGCGATGTCGTTGTAGTGTCAGTAAATCACAGGCTTAACGTGTTAGGCTTTCTTGATTTATCGGCTTATGGACAAGAATATAAATACTCTGGAAATCTCGGAATTCTTGATTTAGTTGCAGCTCTTGAATGGGTGAAAAATAATATTGCTGAATTCGGCGGCGATCCAAATAATGTTACTTTATTCGGGCAGTCAGGAGGCTGCGCAAAAATTTTGACTCTTATGGCAGTTCCTGCGACTAAAAATTTATTTCACAAGGCAATCGAACAAAGCGGAGCAGCTGAACTCATGGGAATAACTTTACCGGATCAGAAGGCTTCACGGCGAGTCGCTGAATTGACTCTTGAAAATTTAAATATTTCGCCTGAAAACATTTCGCAATTAAAAAATGTCCCATATGCTAAATTAATAGAAGCAGCAAATAAAGCAATGGCACAAGCAATTAAAGAGGGTGAGAAAATTTATTCATGGTCTCCGGTGAAGGACGGCGATTATATTCAAGTTGACCCGGTAGAAAGCGGATTCACTGAACAAGCAAAGAATATCCCCCTATTAATAGGCTCATGCTTAAACGAATGGCAGACAGTCCCATTATTTGCGAACATGGCACGAACTCAAAGCGATAATAAAAATTTCTGGTCAGAATCGCAAATTAACGAGAAATTACTGGAGAAATACGGCGATAAATCAGACGCAATCACAAAGGCATTTATTAAAGCATATCCAAACAAGAAAAAAGCCGATGCCTTATATATTGATACATGGCTGAGGACTCGCGCATTAAAAACTATGAACATTAAAGCGTCTCAAAATGGTGCTCCTGTTTATGCTTATGTTTTCACATGGGAGACTCCGGTAATGGGAGGTTATGCAATGGCTTATCACTGTTCGGAATTACCATTTGTGTTTAATAATATTACATTGAGCGATACAGCAACAGGGGGCGGAGAAAAGGCTCAGGCACTCGCTGAGAAAATGAGTCAATCATGGGTAAATTTTGCTAAAACAGGTAATCCCGGCTGGGAAGCATATACACGTGAAGAGGGCGCAACAATGATATTTGATAATGAGCCTTCTTTGAGTTATAAGCACGATGACGAATTAATGAAATTATTAACGCCTGATTATGAATACTAGAATAAAATTTATAGCTGCCTTGATTTTATGCTTGATTAATTTCAGGGCAGTTTATGCCTTTGCTTTTGATGAGAACACAAAAATTTCCGACGTGATTAATAATTCTTTATTCGGCGATTACGGGAATTTTATATTTCCGTTGAATTCAAGCTATTACGGCGGCGATACTTTAGAAAATTTGCGGCTCACATGGTATAACAATATAAAACCGGCTCGAACTGTCGAAATAATTAATTACATGTCATCACAGGTAAAACAGGGCAATAAAATTTTTTATAGAATATATCCGGAAAATGACCCGCGCTCAAGAAATACGGGATTATTTTTCTTTAGGGGCAACAGAGGCGCAAAATTTGCAATTTGTAATGCCGGCGGAGGTTTTGTATATGTCGGGGCGATTCATGACAGCTTCCCTCATGCTCTCGAACTCTCAAAAAAAGGTTATAACGCCTTTGCTTTAATTTACAGGCCGGGAACTGATTCAGCTTGTGAAGATTTAGCCCGCGCAATAGCATTTATTCACGAAAACGCAGAAATTTTACAGGTCAACACAAAAAATTATTCACTCTGGGGAGGCAGTGCAGGCGCAAGAATGGCAGCATGGCTCGGAACTTACGGGACAAAATTTTTCGGTGAAAAGGAATTCCCCCGCCCTTCAGCTGTAATAATGCAGTATACAGGCCTGTCTGAAATAACAGGACACGAACCGGCGACTTATAACTGTGTAGGGACTCTTGACGGGATCGCAGATTATCGCATAATGCAGAATCGAATCAATAAAATCAAAGCTCACGGAATTAACGCAGAAATAGAAATTTTTGAGGGATTATCGCACGGATTTGGACTCGGTGAAGGGACTATTGCGGAAGGCTGGCTTGATAGAGCCGTGAATTTCTGGGAGAAGCAAAATTAAAAATTTTCCTGTGAACTCTTACAAGAAAATCATAAACGCCGCAAAACTTCCCACTAACATGATCGCAAATATTCTCGCAACTGCAAAATCAAAATATTTACACATGAAATATATAAATGTCCCTGAGCCTACCCAAGCAATAAAAATATTATATTCAATTACTGCAGGAATCAGACTCGTTATATAATCCGCGCTTAATTCCCAGAGTTTAAATATTCCCTCGACTGCAAATAAAGGCCATAAAATATTAATCATGTTCAATAATGCACTGACTGAAGCAATTGTGAAAGCAAATGAGAAATACAAAGGCGCGAATAAATTTAATATTATACCCACTAAAGGCACGCCCCCGAATGTATAAGCAACTTGCGGGAATGTTACGAGTGCAGCTACAGGACTTATTAAGAGCCATATAATTTTTTTGTGAGTCGCGGCCATTGCAGAAATTACCAGAGCAGACAAGACGGACAAACGCCAGCCTATATCCCAGAAATAAAGCGGCGAATATAATAGCAATAATACACCTGCAAGACTCACGCTGTTTACTGCACTGACTGGACGGCCAAGAACTGACGCAAGCAAACCAGTTTGAATCATTAAGCCCGCACGTACTGCACTGGGAGCAGCCCCCGTTAAAAATATATACAGCCACATTAAGAATGATAATAATAAAATTTTTTGCCCGAATAATAAGCTCAAGCATAATATAAACATTCCTACGTGAAAGCCTGAGACAGCTAATAAATGACTCGTGCCCCATTTCCTGTGAGATTTATTCAGTGAGTCGCTCCTTTCTCCGAGCCATGCAGCTTTTAAATATTTTCCGGTCAAATCAGGCGCATAAATTCCTAAGAAACGCGAGATTTTACGCCTAATAAGTGCTAGACTCAATTTTTTAGGCAATTCTTGAACGTCATATAATTTTACCCAGCCTATAACTCCACGAGCTCCCCAGTATCTTGACTCGTCAAAATCTTTATTATTTCGTGAATGCTTAAGAGGTCTTATAGATCCGTCAAATTTTATTCTGTCGCCCGGTAAGAATTCAGCAAATTGCAGTCTCGTTATAAATCGTCCCTCGTTCACGATTTCTATTACTGCTATATAAGCTCGTCCCCATGTCCTGACTGAAATAATTTCGCCTTGAGCATTATTTATAGATTTATTATTGATTTCAGGCGTGAAAATTCCCGCGTAAATTCTTAACGAACACAGCAGCGCAATAATCAGTCCGCAAAAAAATATCTGCCATTCTCCGGGCAAATCATTCTCATACGATAAAAACATTATAGCCGAATAAATTAACGGTACTACGAGAACAAATGCAAGACCGCCTATTTTGTCATACAGAGCAAGGCCTGACACCAAACTTGCAAGAATTCCCAGCATGGGAGCGCGTCTTAAGACTTCCATATTTATATTAGCGTATCAAAATTTGATCCTTCATTTTCTTGAGCTTGGCCGGGCCTATTCCTTTAACTTGTATTAAGTCATCAGGCTTTGTGAATTTTCCGTGTGACTGCCTGTATTCTATTATCCTTTTAGCGAGTGCAGGGCCGATACCGATTAATTTCTGCAATTCTTCAACTGAAGCATTATTTATGTCGATTAAATTATTATTATTATTATTTGCATTATTAGCTCGTTTGCTTACTTGTGAGACTTGAACGGGCTGTAAAGAAATTATATTATTTTCCTGAACGCCGGGAATTCTTATTAATTGCTGAGGTTGTGCCGGAGTTTTTTGTGCCGCTCCCTTCTGTGCTATATGAATGTGCATTCCGTCCATTAAACGTTCAGCAAGATTTATAGATGCCCGATCAGCTTTTGAAGTAAATCCCCCTGCCGCGTCAATTGCTTGAAAGATTCGCGAGTCCTCAGAGAGTTTATAAACGCCCGGAGTCTTCACTGCTCCTGTAACGTAAATGAACCAGTCAGATTTTATATTATTATTATTTGCGGGAGGCTCTAAATTTTCAGGTTTATTATTTGCTTGAATAACTTGATTATTAATTTGCTGAGATTGAACGGGAATTTTTTCGGGCTTACTATTATTATTATTATCATTATAAGGAATCATAAACATAGTAAGCACGCCAGCAAGCAAAAAAATTATTATGCCTGCTCCAGTTATTATTACTTTGCGAGAGTCGAATTTATTATTATTCATGTTTAAATATTTCTCCGGGAATAAAAATTTTTATCGATTATAGCATTTTATGAGAGAACTAGAAATATATAAAATATAAAATTATTCCCCGCCGCAAAGTGAGTCCCTCCCACCCGCCCGCCCTAGATAATTTTTCCACCGCACAACGTAAAAAATTCGCGGCAAAAAATTGCATTTATACAAA
>JAFSWW010000009.1 GCA_017444345.1 Synergistaceae bacterium
TATGTCAGTTCGTATCATCAGTAAGGGAAAAAAAATTTGTTCTGCCCACTCGTTAGCGCAAATTGTGTAAATTATGAAACATGAAAAAATTTATGTATTTGCGTTCTTAATCGTGATAGCGTTCTTTATGTGCTCGATTTTATGTGAACTGGCCGCAAGTGAGAATATTTCAGATAAAAATTTTGCTGACACTTTAAGCGACCTTACCAGCGAAAAAATTATTTGCTATCAAAACATAGTCGAACGCGCAAAACTTTATGAAGAGTGCATTAATTGGAATATCGCATTAATTTACGGTTATAATCCTGTTGTGAGGCTTGATGACGGATATTTGACGGCGTTTAATGCGAGTCTTGATGTAGGGCCCGACGCAGAGTCAGTGATAAATTTTGCGAAATTCTGCGAGACTAACGGCGCGGACTTCTTTTATTTGAGTCTTCCTCACAAAATTTGCGAGTCTCAAGATAAAGATATTTCCGGAATACTTGACTATTGCAACCAGAATACTAATAGATTTCTTGATTTAATAGGCGAAATATTATGATCTGCGAAAACTTTTGCACGAAAGCGGCTTTAATCATCATGAAGCGTTTTTCAAGACTGACCATCATTGGAAGCCTGAAACGGGACTATGGGCAGCGGTAGAAATTCTCAAGATTTTGCGTGATAATTATAAATGGCCGGTGAATCCTGATTTATTGCAGCTAAAAAATTTCGAGAGAGTCATTTATCCCAAATGGCATTTAGGCTCGCAGGGGAAAAAATTTACTCTTTCACGCGCTGAACCTGATAATATTAGCCTGATTTATCCCAAATTTGAGACGAGCTTTATTTACGAGATTCCGAGTCTTGACATAAATATCAGCGGCGATTTTGGAATTACTTACGACATGACGCAAATTTCAAGTCTTGATTATTACGGGTTAAATGCTTATGCGGCGTAGGACTATGCTGACCAACCGTTAATTAAGTTCACGAATCTTTTAGCAAGCTGCGATAAAAAATTGCTGGTGATCCATGAGTCATTTGCAAATTGTGTCGTGCCGTTTATTGCGCTTGAGATTAAGAACGTTACAGAAATTGATTTGTGGCATTACAGCGAGAGTCTTAGAGATTATATAACCCTTGTTAGGCCGGACGCTGTTATTGTAATGTACAATGCTAATGTGCCGGGATGTCAGACAAAAATTTATGATTTCAATTAAGGAGGATGATATTATGAAGCCCGAAAAATTTTTATCGTTCACGTTCTTAGCAATAGAAGCTGTTATTATGTGTTCAATACCGATTCAAATTATGCGCACTAAGATTTACAAGTTTATTCATTCACATTCACGAACAGCAAATGTAATAGTCCGCGAAAAAATTGACTTGGCGAAATTATATCCGTTCGAGTCTGATTCTGATTCTAAATCTGTACCTGCCGAAACTACGCAATTTACGCAAGGGGGGGGGGGGTATTACGGCTTATATGTGCGAATTAAGAAAGGTTTTGACTATTATACTAACAAAGGATTCACGCGCTATTATAATATCGTCGAAGCCGCAAAAAAATACGAGGATTTAATAAATTGGAATATTGCCTACATTTTTGACTACAATCCGGCAGTAAAACTCGGTGAAAAATTTTTTGTAAGATTAATACCTCCCCGCGAAGTCTCTCACGATGCAGACTCAATCTCAAAATTTGCTAAATTCTGCAATTCCTGCGGGATTCCATTTTTTTACGTCAATATCCCTAATAAAGTATGCGCGTCTGAAGATAAAAATATTTCCGGAGTGCTGGATTTCTCGAATCAGAATGCTGATAAATTCTTGAATCTGCTCGGCAATTACGGCGTAAAATATTACGATCTGCGAAAAAATTTACACGCTCAGGGAATGAATCATCATGAAGCGTTTTTCATCACAGACCTTCACTGGCGACAAGAGGCGGGATTCTGGGCGGCTAGGGAGATTCTAAAATTTTTGCGCGACGATTATAATTGGCCGGTCAAGCCCGAAATTTTGAATCCCGAAAATTTTTACAAGATTACTCATCCCAACACACATTTTGGTTCGGAAGGCGTAAAATTAACTCTTTCGCGTGTTAAGCCTGAAGATATGACGCTGCATTATCCGAAATTTAAAACTTTGCTTAATTATAAGATTCCTGATGACTCATTTGATAAAACCGGAGATTTCAGTATTACTTACAACATGGGAGCTATTGCCGTTTTTGCTCCTTATACCGGAGGCCCTTATGCTGTTTACGGCTATGGAAACCGCGCATTAATAACGATAGAGAATCTTTTGCCGTCATGCGATAAAAAATTGCTGATTATAGATGACTCATTCGGGAAATCTGTATCGCCATTTATTGCGCTTGCTATAAAAAATGTAGTCGAGATAAATTTACACATATTTCCGGGCAGCATAAGAAGTTACATAGAGTCAGAGCGTCCGGATGCAGTTATTGTAATGTATTATCCCGGAATTGTAGGCAAAGAATATAAAATGTTCGACTTCAGGTAAAATATTCTATAATTAATCACTAAGGAGAGATTTTATATATGAAGCCTGAAAAATTTTTATCGTGCATATTTATTAGCGTTGTAATGCTATTTTTGTTCTCAATTTTTTATCAGATAGCGGCAAGAGGGATTTACAAAATGTCCCCCCATGAAGACGCTATAAAAAGAGGAATTAAAATCGATTGGGCGACATTATATCCGTTCGAGTCTGAGGCTGATTCTAAATCTGCACGTGCCGAAACTACGCAATTTACGCAAGGGGGGGGGGGGTATTACAACTTATTTATGATTTCCTCAAAGATAAATTAACGGGGTATTCAAGCGAAAAAATTATAATTTATGACAGCATTGTTGAAAGCGCAAAAAAATATGAAGAATTTATAAACTGGAATTTATCATATGTACCCGTATATAATGCCGTAGTAAAACTTTCTGATGAATATTTGTCCGTGTTTGCACTAAGCCGAGATATGTCGCAATATGCCTTATCAACTGTAAAACTTGCGAATTTCTGTGAATCTCTTGACGTAAAATTTTTCTATGTCAGCCTGCCTCATAAAATATGTGTCTCGCAGGATAAAGACGTTTCCGGGACTCTTGACTTCTCGAATCAGAACGCGGATAAATTTTTTGCAGTCTTGAAAGATTCCGGCGTGAAATATTACGACTTACGAAAAAATTTACACGATCAAGGAATGAATCATCATGAAGCGTTTTTCATCACTGACCACCACTGGAGGCCGGAGTCAGGATTATGGGCAGCTAGAGAGATTCTAAAATTTTTGCGCGAAGATTATAATTGGCCGGTAAAGCCCGAAATTTTGAATCCTGAAAATTTTGATTATGTGATTTATCATGATTGGTTTCTTGGCTCTCACGGGAAGAAATTAACTCTAGCACGCACAAAACTAGAAAATATTACTATGATTTACCCGAAATTTGACACTTATTTGAATTACGAGATTCCGAATCTTAATATAAATCTTAGTGGAGATTTCTCGATTATGTATGATATGTCCTGTATTACAAAACGCGATTACTATAATTTGAGCGCCTATGGAGCATATAACTATGGCGGACAGTCTTTAATTAGATTCACGAATCTTTTAGCGGCTTCCAACAGAAAAATTTTAGTGATCGATGACTCCTTCGGAAATTGTGTATTGCCTTTTCTCGCGCTTGGTGTAAAAAATGTTGCGGAAATTGATCTACGCGGCTTTAACGGGAGTCTAAAAAATTATATCGCTTCAGAACGTCCTGATTTGGTAATTGTTATGTATTACATAAATCATTTAGGAGGAGCTAAATTTTTTGATTTCAGGTAAAGAAATATTTTCTAGTAGAATTAATAAAATTGTTTAGGAGTGATTCACATTGAAGCAGGCGCAAAATAATACATTAAAGTCTTTCGGAAACATGCATTTATAATTACGGGCGGGGAAAATGGCCTAACAAAAACGCGAGAAAAAACGGGTTTTAAGGGGGGATCTCGCGCACATGCAACAAATTTTTTGTAAATAAATACATATAAGCTCAACAAAAATATCTTGTCATAGTTTCCCGAAAATATTTATTGTTGTATAATCATAAATTACTAATTCTCGGATATAATTTTTCGAGGAGCTGTAAATTTTTTACAACTACATTTACAACTACAAAAATATTTAATTATTCACGCAATCGCAATTATTCACGCAGAAAAAATTTTTATTAAGATGTGTGGCATTAATCACAATCCAACAATGAGAAAAACTGTGAAACGTTCATTGACGCATACTTACGGGAAATAGCTGCCGATTACAAATCACGCGAAACAAAAGACCCGCATTATGGAGTAATCAGCAGAAAAAATAATAAAATATATTCCAGAAAATAAAAGAGTTTATGTTGACGAAACCGGATTTACTAGCTATTCATATTTATGTAGTCATTACGATAATTTTCCAAAAATGTTATGTTATCACTTATAATTAAATGAAAGCTCTTATAAATCAAATCCGGCACTGATCCTGCGGTAAAGAAAAATTTTTCCAAGTCCGGCCAATAACATAACAGCACAAGACTCAATATTTCATATACACAAACCGAGACACTATAACAAATACTGACATCATGAATAAATTTATATACGTTAAATCACACTTCAAGCAAAGAATCTTGACTATAAATTTTTTGCTGTGTATCATTAGCTAATTCATAAATTCATGCAGTGAGCTTTTCTCGCTGTAAATTCAGTAATATAGGGGTTGACTTTTTTGAATGAGGCTTATAATCATAATGGAGTCAGGAGTCAGGAGTCAGGAGTCAGGAGTCAGGAGTCAGGAGTCAGTAGTCAGGAGTCAGCTAGAATACTGCTCTAAATTCCAGCCTGTATGGGACACTAAAGAATATAGACTCAAACGCGCAAAATATTTATTATCGCAATTTATCAGGAAACTTTTACGATCCTCACTAAGACTCGCAAAATATCCTCTCAGACTCGCAAAGAGAGTCATAAAATCAATATTACGCCGCATTAAATCACTTTTCGCAGAGCCTAACCGCAATATAATAAAGACTCCTGCAAAAGATCCTTCGTTCAAATCAGACTCAGAACTCGCGCAAATAATTAATAATCTTTCAGGAGGGCTAAATTTTTCTACTCTCCCCAAACCTAAGCCGCTTAACCGTGATAGATTCTCGGAAAAATTATCGCGTCTCCGTGAATGGCTCAAGAATAATAATATCGATCCTGAAAATATCTGTGTCGCAAATTCCGCCGTCCTTGAGTGCTACGGACTCAGAGAAGCAAACGACTTCGATATAATAATTTCCGGAACTTCCCGCACAGCCTCGCAAGTATATGTAAATGATGACATTTTCGAGATTTTGCCGTCTCAATGGTTCAAAGACGTATCAAATGATCAGTTAGTGAGGGATCCCGCGTGTCATTTCTATTTTGAGGGAATAAAATTTGTCAGGCTCGAATATGTTTATTGCCACAAAAACGCGTTAAAACAAGGCAAAGGCGCGAAAGATTTTGCAGACCTCGAAAACATACGCGATTTCATGATAAATAACTCAATCAGGGCGCATAAAATTTCTAATCCCGATTTCAAGACTCAAGAGGAAATAATGAATATAATTAAGACTCTCTCTGACGGGCTTGACTTCACGAGAATCCAGCCTAATCCGCGAAATAAAGCAAGATTTACAGAAAAATTGACTCTCTTGAAACAATATTTACGTGATAATAATATCGCGCTTCAAGATATCTGCGTCGCAAATTCCGCAGCACTCGAAATTTACGGACTCAGAGAAGCAGACGATTTTGACGTTCTTGTGTCAAGCAGGCTTAATGACATTTTTTCACGCGAAGTAACACCCCTTATTAACGGCAAAGTCGAAAAATTACATGCTGATTGGCTGAAAGATTTTATCTCCGACGATCAATTAATTGACGACCCCGCGTGCTATTTCGTTTATGAGGGCGTTAAATTCGTAAGGCTGCCCATTGTCTACGGTTACAAGAAAATTTTGCAGCGCGATAAAGATATTGCAGATATTGCTATGATTCGTGAATATCTCGCGAGAGACGAAAATTTTTCTGAATGCTCATTCCCTCCAGAATATAATATTTTTATCCTATGGGAGAACGCTCAATACAGAAAAAATGAAATTATCAGCGACATCAAACAGGAACTCGAAATAATCAAAATTTGCGATATTGAATGGGAGAAAAAATATTTTCCCGAAAATCTGACGCGCTTTTACGGAGTCAACCTCCCGAAAAACTCAGACAAAGAAAAACACGTTGGAGACGGAATTTTTACGCTTATATTCTGCCGTGATCATTCACCATGCTACCAAAAACGACTCACAAGCAAAGGAATCAAAAACGTAAACGCAAACATGTTCGACCGCAAGACACTTTACAGACGCTGGACAGGAGGCGGCCACAAAGTACACTCAAGCAATGACGAGTCAGAAGCAAGACACGATTTAGCACTGTTATTCGGGCTGAGTCCTGAAAAATTAGAAGCTCTTGCAACTTCCGGAAATTTCCCCGACAAAATCTCGCGAAACACCGCCGGCCTTAATGAATGGTACAATCTCGACGAATTATTTTACACGCTCAATAACTCCGTAAAATATGTTGTGCTGCGAAATTTTGAATACTTACCCGACAAATTCAAGACTTCTGAACACGGCGATATTGATTTATTAGTTGACGATTATGACGAAGCTGTACGAATTTTATCAGGGAAAAAAGTTTTTACAGAATCTTACAGAGTCCATTATTGCGCAAGGGTCGCGGGCGAATTAGTATATTTTGATTTAAGGCACGTCGGCGACAACTATTACTGCTCTGAATGGGAACAGGACATTTTGAAGGATCGCGATTATTCGTCAAAAGGTTTCTACATTCCCAATCAGCAAAATTATAAATGGAGTCTGCTCTATCATGCTTTGATTCATAAACCGGCAGTCTCACAGGAATATACACAGAAATTGGCAGCACTCTTTGACTTTGGCCGGGAAAATTATTTATTCGAGCTGCGTAAATTTTTGGACTCTCATAATTACAGCATAACTTGCCCAAATGATTACTCAGTTTATGCGAACGAAGAAAATTCCGGAATCAAGCGCGTTATTCGGCCGCATAAGTAAGTTTTTCAGGAGATAAGGCCCTAACATGAAAAATTTTACTCTTGAAGAACTTGATAATTTATTGCGCCCATTTGACTGCATAACCGGCTATGATAAAGAAATTGACCCGATTAATTATTACATTTTCGTGAAGAATGATAAAATTTTGACGCGCCTTCATGAAATAATCAATGATAGAAGACTTGCAGAACCTTACGAAATCGGCCGGATCATAAAAATTGTGAATCTAAGCAAGATTTTATCACGCAAATGGGTGAATGACATTTTTTCGCGCGCAGTTAATAGAGTCATTGCCGGTAATGATTTAAATATGCTGGAACTTGTTTATATACTGACTCAGTGCAGTCAAGATTTTCACGTTAGCAGACAACTAGAGCAAAAATTTTCTGATTCTGATGATTTATATGACATTCTGAGCAAATATATTATCTCGTACGGCTATAAATTAAAGTATTCGAGCTTTACACTTGGCCGCAAAATATTTTTGAAGCGATATCTGCAAAATCACGGGCATATTTCATTATTTGAGGCAATTTATTTGTTGTTATCGACTATTAAGCGCAAATTTTTCATACGCAAACAAAATAATGACTCTGAATCTTATAAAATGGAATTCCTGCGCAAGTCTCATGAGAAAACGTGCGAAAATTTTATACATTTTATCGCCGAAAAATTTAATTTGTCCGGAAATTATATTATTTTACCGAGTGCAGGTGCGAGCGGTTGTACGTTTATAGCTGCTGAGATAGGCGGAGAAAAATTATTTATCAAGGGCAACGAATTTGCGGCAATATATAACAGCTTCACAAATGAAATTAACGCGCAGAAAAAATTGCAGACTCTCAACGATGAGCAGAAATCTTTATTTGTGATCATGAAGGACTACGACGCAGCCAAAAAATTTATTGTTTACCCATATGAAAGCGGTGTTACTCTCAATGATTATAATAACAGCGGGAAAAAGCTAAATCCTTCAGAACTTGCTAAACTGGGAGATTTTCTCGTGAAGGCTCTTGACGCGTTATACTCTCTTAAGATAACACACAGAGATTTAACGCCCAATAATATAATTTACGACGGTCATAATTTCAAGATTATAGATTTTGGGTGCGCTTATTCAGGGGGAGCAAATTTAATCGGCAGCAATGATTACTGGGACAAAGTGTTAAAGAAAAATGTTTGCAATCAATTTCGATATGATAAATATTTAGTTGATGATTCTGCGTCGGCTTATTACGTTTATATTTTTTGCGGAGGAGATTCAAATGACGAATATGCGCGAAAATTGCAATCTTTTATAGGACGTTCGTACATGTAATTTATCTTTTGCGAGTTTGTGAGCTTGTCATGGCAGAATAAAATTATAAATTAACGTTCATGAAGTTTTTTGCAGGATAAATAAAAATTTTTCTTTGTAAAGTTTTGTGAACGCTATAAAATTTAACTCTTTTCGTATTAGTAAATGTATTAGTAGAAAAAATACAGCTCACCTAATAAATTTTTTAAGAGAACTGCACGCACTCATTATAGCAAATAAACGTGAAATTCAGTATAACACGCGATAAACTAATTTTATTGCAGCATTAACGAATCTTTAACGGGAGACTCTGCGCTTGGTCTTGCTTGCTTGACTGCATCAACAATTTTCTTAATCCACCCGCCGTAAAATAATTCGCATAAATCTTTATTTGTGGCCATTAAATTATTTTGTTCGATAAGTGCCGGGCCTCTGCAGCCTCCGTAACAATGACGAGTAAATTTGCACGTCCTGCACTCTTCATTAGCTTTCAAGAAATCACTTGCTCTCATGTCGCATAATTTCATGTGTTCAGGGTAATTTATGCACTCTGAAAAATGAGTCTCAGGCATCGCAGGAAATATTTTTTCTGACTCTGTTCCGTACATCATGCCGCACATTACGACCCGGCCTTCAGGTGAAATATTTGCAGAACTTCGAGAGAGCGGGCACAATAAAATTTTTTCGGGATTATATGACTCGTCGTAACATAAAATTTGATATTTATCGGGAGTTTCCCTATCAGCAGCAAAAAATGACGTGAAAAATATATCCATAGGCATATTATCTGAATAATATTGCGGAATATAATCAAGATATGTTTGGAACACGTCTTTAATGCCGATTGATTTATTATCGCTGTGAGTTGTCCATTCGCCTACATTAGAAGCATAAGCAGTCTTTATAGAACTTACACCGAGTGAAGCAAGATGATTGATTGTAGCTCGTAAAGTGTGCTTATTGCCGTTGTGAATGATCATATTTGCGTTTGTCGAGTTCGCCTAAAATTTTTTCATTCACAAGTGAGCCGTTAGAATATATGTGAGCGATTATTATTCCGTGTTCAGTGAGAGAGTCTGCTATTTCGAGAAAGTCATCACGTAATAAAGGCTCGCCCCCTGTTAAAGATACGCTCATTACTCCGCATTCTGAAAGCTGATCGATAATTTTCATGATATTTTCGTGCGGTGCTTGATAGGCGTTAATTTCTGGAGCTGACATATAGCAATGCCTGCACTTGTAATTACATTTGCCGGTTATTGCCCAGTGAGCTGAACTAATATAACGGGAAGGATATTTTTTGTATTGCTGATGAAGTGTTAAGCCCTGACCTTTTTTGCATTGTTCGATTATGCCGCTTGATTCGTATTTAGAGATTAATTTTTTCATGACATCAGGAATAAACGGCATTGACAAATCAATATTTCCGTCGCAGAGTTCGAGAGCCTGCATTTGTTTTGACGTGATGAAGACAGCCAGCCCCGTTTTTGTATTTACTACAGCATAGGGGAGCTTGTCCCAGCCGCGCAAAATATAATCATCTTTGAGTCTGTAATACAAAATATTATCCTTCTCAATAAATTAGCTCGTAAAAAATTTATTAAAATGTACTGAATGTCCGGCAGAGATTTTTTTTCTTGATAAAGCCGTCATCTACGAAATTTAATTCATCGTCGTATGACTCTTCATCGTCAAATAAGCTGTCGTTTTTCGGGGGATTTCTCTTGAATGTAAAGACTCTACACAACCGCCCGCCCGCGACTGACTCAAGTTCTGACTGTGAAAGCTCCTGCATTGAGTCGAGTTTGAATCCGTGAGAGGCTGCAATTTTCGCAAGAGATTCGTTAATGACTCTTTGTGCGTCGTCATTGAAGCCCTTTTCAGCAAGAAGA
>JAFSWW010000010.1 GCA_017444345.1 Synergistaceae bacterium
AAAGTCAGAGATGAGTCAATATATTATCCCTTCACGACGATATTAACGAGCTTATCAGGGACTGCGACAACCTTTATAATTTCCTTGCCTGATAATTTCTCGATTAATGCCGGTTCGCTCATGATACTTTTTTCGAGATCTTCACGAGAGAGTCCCGCCGGTCTATTAAATTTTCCGCGAATCTTCCCGTTAATCTGCGCGACTATAGTAACACTGTCTTGTATTAAAGATTTCTCGTCAGCTTCAGGCCATGACTCAAGACACAACATTTTTTCATTTCCGAGCATTGCCCATAATTCTTCAGTGATATGCGGACAAAACGGGGATAAACAATTCAGCAATACATTAACGGCCTCGCGCTTGACTTCCCAGCCCTCAGGACTCGAGTCATTCAATGAAGTTATTGCGTTTGTGAGCTCCATTAATCTAGCAATCGCCGTATTAAATTGCTTCTCGATATAAATATCATTCGTAACGTCCCGAATCGCCGTGTGTATTTTGCGCTTGAGATCGCGTAATTTCGAGTCCTTTATAGCGTCCATGTAAATAATTTTGCCGCCTGCTGATTTCAAAGCCTGTAAATTTTCTTCAACATAACGCCATATACGATTCAGGAATCTGTGCGAGCCTTCAACGCTCCTGTCTGACCACTCTAAATCATTATTCGGGGGAGCTGCAAATAATATAAATAATCTGACTGTATCAGCTCCGTATTTCTTCACAATTTCTGTAGGGTCTACAGTGTTGCCTAGAGATTTTGACATTTTTGCGCCGTCTTTAATTACCATTCCTTGAGTCAATAATCTCGTAAAAGGCTCGCGATATTGAGTCAAGCCTATATCAGTCAAGAATTTCGCAAAGAATCTCGCATAAATCAAATGTAAACAAGCGTGTTCAATTCCGCCTATATATTGATCTACGGGCATCCAGTAATCTACATCGTTTTTATCGAACGGCAAATCTTTATTTCCGGGCGAACAGTATCTATCAAAGTACCATGAAGAGCAAAAAAATGTATCCATAGTATCAGCTTCACGGCGTGCAGGCCCTCCGCAATTCGGACAAGTTGTATTCAAGAATTCGGGCAAATCTAATAACGGGGAATGTCCGACCTCTTTAACTTCTACATCTTCAGGCAGCTTGACGGGCAAATCTTTCTCAGGAACAGGAACGACTCCGCATTTATCGCAATAAACGAACGGAATCGGAGTCCCCCAGTAACGCTGGCGGGATATAAGCCAGTCACGGAGCTTGAAATTTACTTCACGTTTGCAGATTCCTTCACTGACTCCCCAGTCGATCATTTGTTTAATTGCGTCTTGAGTTTTGAGTCCGTCAAATTTTCCTGAATTACAGGCGATTCCGTCATCTTCAAACGCATGAGTCATTTTCTCGCCGTCTAAAATTGTCCCGTCAACAGGATTTATTACAGGAATTACTGGAATATTATATTTACGGCAAAAATCAAAATCGCGCTGATCATGAGCAGGAACTCCCATAATTGCGCCTGTTCCATAATCAATTAAAATATAATTCGCTATCCAAATGGGAATCTTTTTGCCTGTTACTGGATTCAATCCGTAAAATGGAGTCTTAAAGCCTAATTTTTCTGCTCCTGCGTCGGATCTCTCTATTGAAGTCTGCGAGCTTACGAGTTTAACAAATTCAGCGAGTTTATTTGCTTCGTCGGGAGTCATAGCGGCCTGAATTTTTTTGACAAGTTCATGCTCAGGAGCAAGTGCAATAAATGTAACTCCATAGATCGTATCAAATCGAGTCGTGAAAGCCTCAAGATTATAATTTAATTCTGGAATCTCAAATGAAAGTCTCGCACCTTCTGAACGTCCGATCCAGTTTGTTTGCATGATTCGCACTCTTTTAGGCCAGCCGGGATCTAATTTTTTGTCAATGTCGTCAAGTAATTCCTGCGCGTAATCAGTAATCTTTATGAACCACTGTTTTAAATTTTTCTTAGTAACTGGAGTCTTGCATCGCCAGCAGCCGCCTTCAACAACTTGTTCATTTGCTAAGACAGTCCCGCAGGTCTCGCACCAGTTAACCGGAGCTTCTTTCTGATAGACAATACCTTTTTTGTACATTTGCAGGAAAATCCACTGATTCCATTTGTAATAATCGGGCAGACAAGTAATAGCTTCTCTTCTCCAGTCATAGCTGTAACCCATTCGCTTTAACTGTTCAGTCATGTAGGCAATATTTGAGAGAGTCCAGTCATGCGGCTTAGTTTTATATTTCAGGGCTGCATTTTCTGCGGGCATTCCAAAAGAGTCAAAGCCTATAGTGTACAAAACATTTTTATTATTTTTCCGTAAAAATCGCGCGAGAACATCACCGATCGAGTAATTGCGTATATGTCCCATGTGAAGAGCGCCGCTGGGATAAGGGAACATTTCAAGACAGAAAAATTTTTCTCTTGACGGGTCAGTGTGAGACTCAAAGCATTTTGACTCGTTCCATTTTGACTGCCATTTTGATTCGATATTCGCAAAATCGTAGGGCATTAATAAATTTATACCTCCATATAATAAATATAAAAATTTTGTATTAAGCGCAATTATACAACAGGTGAAATTTTTTTATTCTGAATCGTTCATTAATAAATTTTCCTGATAGAATCTGCTAAAATATTTAATAAATTTTATTTTTTCAGGAGTGATTAATTCAATCATGATAGCGTTAATAAAATTGAGTCCTGTAATTCTCTTAGGCATACTCGCTTCAAAAATAGGTTTCGGCCTCGATATGTTAATAGCTGCACCTCTTGCGTTAATATATGCGATTCTAGTCGGAATGTTTATAGGCAAGATAAAATTTAATGACTTAATGGACTCTGCAATCGAAAATTTAAAGCATATTTTAATAGTATTCTTGATTCTCCAGATGGCATATGCTGTAGCTACGTGCTTTATGGAAACTGGAGTCGCTGCTTCAGTAATTAATATGGCCTTATCGCTCGGATTAACTGCAAAACTTGTAGCGATGACTGCATTACTAGTTACAGCAATTTTATCAATAGCAACAGGAACATCATGGGGGACATTTGCGGCTTGTGCTCCTATTTTCTTATGGCTTAATCACATAGTCGGAGGCAGTGCTGTATTAACAATTTCGGCAATTGCGGGCGGTTCATGTTTTGGCGATAATATAGGCTTGATTTCAGATACTACAGTTGTGAGCTCGAATCTTCAGGGAGTAGCAATAGTTGACAGAGTCAGACATCAAGGCGTATGGTCGGCCTTATGCTTAATCGCCGGAGCAGCAGCATTTTATTTCGCAGCTGTAAATATGGGACTTCCTGACACTGTAGGCAATGCAAACGACGCAATCGCACAAATTCCCGCCTCAGTCTGGGACGCACTCAAAGAAAAACGGGAATCAGCTGTTACACTCTTGAATCAAGTCCGCGCCGGAGTGCCTTATTATATGGTAATTCCGTTAATATGCGTGTTAATTCTCGCAGCAATGGGAGTTAATACACTTGTTTGTCTCGGTGCTGGTATTCTAGGCTCATTAATTTGCGGCTATATTGCGGGAACAGTTACAGATTTTATGAAATTTCTTGATTTAGTGCAGTCAAGTTTTGCAGAGGCCGGAAGCTGGGTTATAGTCATGATGTTATGGATCGGGGCGTTCGGCGGAGTAATGGCAAAAATGGACGCTTTTGACGCTATAGCAAAAATAGTTATGAAATGTGTCCGCAGTGTCAAGCAATTAATGTTTGCTAACGGGTTATTATGTTTATTAGGAAATGTTGCACTTTGCGACGAAATGGCACAAATCGTTACAATCAGCCCTATAATCAAAAATTTAACGGAAAATAACGTAGTAGGCGATGACAAAGCCATGTATAAATTAGCTTTGAGGAATGCAACATTTGCCGACGCTATGGGAGTATTTGGCTCGCAGTTAATTCCGTGGCATGTATATTTAGTTTTCTTTGCGGGAATAGTTGAAGCAGTTTACCCGATGGCAACTATAACTATTATAGATGTTATTCTGCATAATTATTTAGCGTGGATTGCAGTACTCTCAATGTTATTATTGACTTTAACGGGGCTTGATAGATTTATACCGTTATTTGGTCTGCCCTCTGAGCCTGAAGTCCAGCTAAGAAATCAAGTATCATTAGCAAAGCAATAAATCTTGAATTAACCTGATATAATTTCAGCAGGGCTGTAACGGCTCTGCTTTTATTTTATTATAATGACGGAGCTTATATCATGACAAAAGTAAAAATTTGCGGGATCACCCGTGAAATCGAAATAGGAATAATGAACGAACTAATGCCGGATTATGTAGGATTTGTATTTGAGACTCGCAGCAGGCATTTTATCTCGCCTCAATACGCCGGGAGTTTACGCTCAAAATTAAAGCGCGGTATAAAATCAGTCGGAGTATTCTCTAATTCATCACTTGAAAGCATAGCAATGGCAGTAGAAATCGCGGGGCTTGACATGGTGCAGTTACACGGCGACGAGACAGCCGAATATCTTGCAGCATTACGGGAATATATACGATGTCCGATTATAAAAGTTATAAAAATTTCTCAGCCTATAGATGCAGACCGGGCAATGTATTCAACAGCAGATTTTGTAATGCTTGACGGAGGGAGCGCAGGAGCCGGCAAAACTTTTGACTGGTCATTATTAGGAGCTGTCAGGAGAAATTATTTTCTTTCAGGCGGATTGACTCCTGATAATATAGTGTCAGCTTTGCAGGTCTCGTCGAGTCCGTTCGGAGTAAATGCGAGCTCAGGCCTTGAGTCAAACAAGATAAAAGATTATCGCAAGGTCATGAAATTCATTCAGGCAGTAAGAGAATTCAATCAGGGCAAGAAACGCTAAATCATGATATATATTTTTCTAGCTGGAATTCTCTGGGGCATAATCGGAATATTTGTAAACGAGTTAAGCGCGCTGGGTCTTGACGTGGAATTTATAAGTTTTCTGCGTATGTCGTTCGCGTTTATTATAATGTTCACAATCTCGGCAATAAAACACGGCTGGAAAATTTTTATTCTTGACAAGAGAACTTTATTTTTATGTGCGCTGCTTGGCCTAATCTGTCAGGGAATGTTTAATATCTGCTATAGTCTCTCTATAAAATTAAACGGTGTAGGAACTGCGTCGGTTCTCATGTATAGCGCACCTGTCTTTACGGCCATAGCTTGCAGAATATTATTTCACGAGGGATTTTCGGGCATGAAAATTTTTGCGCTGGCTTTAAATATTCTCGGCTGTATCTTGACAGTAACAGGGGGCAATTTTTCGGGCAGTAATAATATTTCTTTGCTGGGAATTTTAGCGGGGCTTTATTCGGGATTCGGCTATGGGATGGTAGCTGTTATAGGCAAGCTGGCAAGTGATAAGACTGACTCAATGATTATTAGCGCGTATAGTTATTTATTTGCGATGATATTTTTATTTATATTTGCCCGGCCTGAAATAATAATTAATTCAAAAATTTTGACTCTGGGATTTCTTTATGGATTAATACCGACTTCGCTTGCATACGTGCTTTATTATGCAGGATTGAGTAAGATTCGAGATGTCAGCCGCGCGCCTGTTATAGCCTCGATTGAGCCGGTTACAGCAGTTATAACGGGACTAATTATATATAATGAAGTAATAGGACTTGCAAATATAGCGGGGATTTTATTAGTTCTTGCGTCTATTATTATAATAGTGAGACTGCGATAAATATTTTATTGCTTTATATAGTGAGCTGCGAATTTACCCGGAGTCGTTTTCGCGTTATTTATTATATATAGTGAATTTGCGATAAATATTTATTGCTCTATGTATAGTGAGCTGCGAATTTGCCCGGAATTGTTTTCGCGTTATTTATTATATATAGTGAATTTGCGATAAAATTTTATTATTGCTTTATATATAGTAAGCTGCGAATTTGCCCGGAATTGTTATTATATATATGCGATAAAATTTTATTATTTACGGGGTATGCTTGATATAGCAGGCAGTAAAAAATTTAATTCATGAGATATTTGCGGGGAATAAAAATTTTTGCGAATAAGTGAGGCCGTAAAAGTTTTGCGTGAAAGGAGAAAATTTTAGTAAATGCCGAGTGATTATATAATAGGCTTATAATTTCGTGAATAATTATATAATAGTA
>JAFSWW010000011.1 GCA_017444345.1 Synergistaceae bacterium
AATCGCGAAAAATAAAATCTATCACGCCGAGCAGGGGCGAGTCGTAATGTATGCTGATCCTGAAATATTTAACATTTTGGAAATTGCGGCATTCGAGAAAGCAAATCTTGCACTGGGCTATACGGATATTGAAAGCGATAGAAGAGTGCTTAAATTCGCTGGAATTCCCATAAAACGAAATGACGCGCAAAGCATAGCAGAAAAGAAGGTGGCCTAAATGATATTTGACTATGAGCAAATGTTTATCGATGACAAGAATAATACACAGAAAAATATCACAAGCGGAGTATTAGGTGAGGCTGTCGACATTTCCGGCAATAATCAAGGGCGGGGATTTCCTGCGGTAATTGCTATAGCATTCAGCAGCGACACAACAGCAACGGCTGATCCTGATATTCAATTCGGAATTGAGACAAGCGAGAATGCAAATTTTAGCAAGAGTGTAACAATCCCGCTGAATTTGCCTACTCCATTAAAGAAAGCAGATTTAAAACAGGGTGAAGTCCTCGTGTCTTCATTGCCTAAGATAGGATTAAAACGTTTTGTAAGATTGAAAATCGGAACAGACAGCGCAATAACGTGTATGGGAATTAAGGCCGGTTTTGTGCTTGATGCTCCGTTAAAGTAAATATTATGTCAGTCTTCTTGTTATGCGAGCAGGCGGTCGGGCTTGTAAGGGGCAAAAGATTAATACTCTCTGATACAGAGAAAAATTATCTTGAAAATTTAACCTAAATTCGCAAGAAGTCTCCCGCCTCTATAGGCGGTGAGATGAATTGCGATTTGTATTTTCTGTTATATATGATAAAATCAGTCGCATAATATAAAAGTAGGTTGGTATTATGAATTTAGACAATAATAATCATTCAGTATTCTTACTATATTATCATCTTGTTCTAGTGGTGAAGTATAGGCGTGATGTTTTTGATAATGATATTAGTGATTTTGCGAAGGAGATTTTGTTAGAATATCAAAGTCATATAATATTACGCTTGAAGAATGGAATCATGATCAAGACCATGTTCATGCTATGTATCGCGCACATCCGAATACAGAAATGTCTAAATTTATAAATGCTTATAAAAGTGCTTCATCAAGACTAATCAAGAAAAAATTTCCAAGTGTTCGTAAGAAATTATGGAAGGAAATGTTCTGGTCAAGAAGTTTTTGCTTGCTTACGACAGGCGTAGCACCAATCGAAATAATAAGGCAATATATTGAGAAGCAAGGTATAAAACATGAATAGGGCATATAAATTTAGAATATATCCTAATCAAGAGCAAGTAATAATGTTTGCCAAAACGTTTGGTTGCGTAAGGTTTATTTATAATCGAATGTTATCAGATAAAATTGCCTATTATAAAGAGACGAAAAAAAATCTTCATGTAACACCAGCGCAATATAAATCAGAATTTGAGTGGCTGAAAGAAGTTGACAGTTTAGCACTTGCGAATGCGCAATTAAATCTTCAGTCAGCGTATAGAAATTTTTTCAGTAAAAAACGTTCAGGCTTTCCAAAATTCAAAAGTAAGAAAAATAGCCGAATGCGTTATACAACGAACAATCAAAATGGAAGTA
>JAFSWW010000012.1 GCA_017444345.1 Synergistaceae bacterium
AGCAGTCGGGTGGGCGGGTGGGAGTAGAATAAAGCGTAAAATTTTTACAAGCAATATATATATCATCAAAAGAAGGGAGATTTTACACAATGGCTGTTAATCTGCAAAAGGGTCAAAAGGTTGATTTACGGAAAAATGACGGAGGCTCGCTCAAAAAAGTAGTAATCGGACTCGGCTGGGACGCGGCAAAACAAGAGTCGGGCGGATTTCTCGGCGGACTGTTCGGAGGCGGGAAGACTCATAATATAGACTGCGATGCTACTGTATTTCTTTGCGTTGATGGAAAAGTTATAGACTCTAATGATGTAGTTTATTTCGGGAATCTTGAGCACTCTTCAGGTTCAGTAAAACACATGGGCGATAACTTAACCGGCGCGGGTGAAGGCGACGACGAGGAAATTTTTATAGATTTAACTAGACTCCCGGCAAAATACGATAAAATTATATTTGTCGTGAATATTTATAAAGCCAGCGAACGCAATCAACATTTTGGAATGATTCAGAACGCTTTTATAAGAATTTACGACGGTGAAAATAATCAAGAATTATGCAGATATAATCTTTCAGAGAATTATGACGGAATGACGGCGATGATTTTCGGCGAGATGTATTTACGTAATGGACAATGGAAATTTAACGCAATAGGTCAAGCGACACGGGATAATTCAATCAGCGAACTTTTAAGGAGATTCGCATAATAATTTAAGGAGGGATTCAGACATGAAATTTTACGATTTAGAATGGCTTGCGAAAAAATGCGGAACTTCAAATAAATACGAGATTACGGCAAAAGTTGCGGCAGAAGCAAGACGAGAGAGCGAAGAGGCACCAATTGACAAGACAAACCCATCAAATGAGCGTTTTATCTCTAATGTATTGCTTGAGATAGAAGAAAACAGAAGCCCGATCAACGCCCCCGCAGCTAGTTAATGAATAAATGAATAAATTTTTGAATGGCCGTAAAATCTTGCTAGGAATAACAGGAGGTATAGCGGCCTATAAAATTCCCGGACTTGTAAGGCTGATCACAAAATCAGGCTGTGAAATCGAGATAATATTAACTCCTTCAGCTGAAAATTTTGTAGCTCCCATGACTCTGGCGACTCTGGCAAAAAAAAGAGTCTGGCGCGAGAATGATTTTATTTCAGACGGTCATAACATTCCCCATGTAAAATTATCAGAATGGGCCGATATTATAGCGATTGCCCCGTGTAGTGCTAATACATGCGCGAAAATTGCTCACGGTTTAGCTGATAATTTGCTGACTTCTACAATTTTAGCTGCGTCTTGTCCGATTATAATATTTCCTGCAATGAATGAAAAAATGTTAATGAATCAAGCGACTCAATTAAACCTGAAAAATTTATCAGAAATGGGAATAAATATAATTGAGCCTGTTTCAGGTGATTTAGCTTGCGGGAAGTCAGGACGCGGAAGAATGCCCGAACCCGGTGAGATTTTATGCGAGCTTGAAAAATTTTTATGTCCGGTCAAATATTTATCAGGGCGAAAAGTTTTAATTACAACCGGGCCGACTCATGAATATCTAGATCCTGTGCGATATATTTCAAATCCCAGTACCGGAAAAATGGGCGTTGCTATGGCTCGTGCGGCGTGGCTTATGGGTGCTGAAGTAAAATTAATTTCCGGGCCCGTAAAAATTGACTCATACGGCTTTGAAGTAATTAATGTGATTTCAGCGCAAGAAATGTTAAACGCTGTCATGCAAAATTTATCGTGGGCTGATTATATCGTGAAGGCCGCCGCAGTGGGAGATTATAAGGCTAAAAATTTTCACTCACAAAAAATTAAACGCGAGGGGAAGGACTCATTAAATATTGAACTCGTTCAAAATCCCGATATAGCCGCAGAAGTCGGAAAATTCAAGCGCACGAATCAAATTTTAATCGGGTTTGCTGCTGAGTCTGAAAATATTTCACATAATGCCCGCGAAAAATTATCACGCAAAAATCTTGATTACATTCTAGCAAATGACATAACGGGACAAGATACAGGATTCGCCAGCGACACAAATATTTTGCGGTTAATCCCCCGTGATGAGTCAAAACATGAGAAAATTTTTTCAGGCCTGAAACAAGATATTGCATTTGAAGTCTGGGAATATGTCCTATCTAATTGACGTAATAATAACTTGGCCGCTTTGGAATTCTTTGACTTATGAGTGCGAAATATTACCCGAATCAGGTTCCCGCGTTCTCGTTCCAGTCGGCAATAAAAATAGAATCGGCTTTGTTAAAGGCTTGAGCGAAAATATTTCGAATCCTGATTATGATTTCAAGATAAAGCCTGTAAAAAATATAATTGATTCAAGACGAGTTATAGACTCTGATTTATGGGACATGGCATTATGGGCGGGCAAAATTTGCATGTGCGGAGAAGGAAGCGCGTTAAATTTAATCCTGCCTAAAAAATTTCTTGACGGTGAAATAATTGCGCCTTCACGAGTTTATCGCGACGAGTCAAAAAATTTTCATGAAACTAGCTGCTTTAACCCTTTTGACTCAGCCCGAAATGATTTTTACTTGTCAGAACTTGAGAAAGACGGCCGGGCATTAATGTTATTGCCGACTCATGAGAGAGCAGCAAATTTTTTTATGAATCTTCCGGACTCGTTAAAGTCTCAGGCTGTATTATGGCCTTCAGGTGTTAGAATCTGGCAGGCGTGGCAGCTCGTTCACGATAAAAATTTTCGCATTGTCGTATCAGCACCGGGGGGGATTTTCGCGCCTTTGTGTCCTGATAAAATCATAATTGAAGACGAGTCAAATCCTGCGTATATAATTCCATATGCCTTAAATATTTCAGCTAGGAGTCTTGCTGGCCGCCGCGCAAATTTCAATCACGGCGAATTAATCACGGGCGGGGCTGTTCCTTCACTGAAAACTTTTAAGCGTTTAAAGCCTGAATCAGTAATCAAACCTGACAGAAAAAATATTATAATAGTTGACATAAATTACTCTCACAAGGGACAAGAGAAGGGAATCGAGGGCAATATTCCTTTAACTTTTTCGCTGATTAGACGGACTTATAAAGAATTAATTAATAAACGTAATGTAATATGGATTCTCAACAGGCTGGGCGAGTCCTCTGAAGTTTTTTGCGATAACTGCGGCGAGTCTGTGAAGTGCCCTAAATGTAATAATATAATGCGCAGTGAAGACGACGGGCAGATTTTGAAGTGTAGAATTTGCGGCTATGTTCGTGAAGTTCCGGAGAAATGCGAGTATTGCGGCTTTGAGATTTTGCGCGGTAAACGGCCGGGACTTGATGCACTTGCTAAGATTATAGCTCCATATTATAAAGATATTCACATTTACGGCGGAAAAATGAGCAGGAAAAAATTTCAGGGCTTAATATTAAGCACACAAAGAGGGCTGGAATTATGCAGCAAAATAAATCCCGGTCTTGTTGCTTGGCTTGATATAGACTCGGAATTAATGAGGCCTGATTATGACACGAGATTTAATTTATTTAGATTGATTTATGAGTCATATTTCAGGGGGCGCGAGAAAGATTCAACACGTAAAATTTTGATTCAAGCTCGTAAATCAGGGAGTTTTTTTGCGAGTCAAATATCAGGAGGCTTTGAGAAATTTTTAAATAGTGAATTAAACGCGCGGGAAGAGTATAATTTGCCTCCGTATGGCTGTGTAGTAGAGATTGATTGCTGCGGTGTAAAGTCAATGCGGGAGAATATAATAAATATTTTAGAGTCAGCAAATTTTTTCGTTATGGATCCCGGAGAAGATAATTTGCCGCTGGTAGTCAATACGGACTCGCTTGAGAAATTGCGAAAACTTTTAGAGCCTCTATGCATAACCGGACACAAAAATAAATTTTTGCCAAATATCACAATAAGGAGCGAATAATCATTAATACTAAATCACTTGTTAAAGCCGCATTAATAGCAGCTTTATATGCAGCACTCACTATAATACTTGCGCCTATTTCTTACGGTGCTATACAGTGCCGAGTTTCTGAAGCGTTGACTTTATTGCCGTTCTATATGCCTGAAGCTGTGCCGGGTTTGCTTATAGGGTGCGTAATTGCGAATCTTTACAGCGAGATGGGCTTGCTTGATATAATTTTCGGGTCTCTTGCTACGTTGATTGCGGCGGTGTTGACTCGTAAATCGCGAAATATTTATATAGCAGCATTCTGGCCGGTCTTGTCAAATATGATAATTATTAGCTTGCTGATTAGTTATCTGACTGACGCGCCATTAATTATAACGGGGATTTATGTAGCACTGGGAGAAGCTGCAGCATGTTATATCATAGGCGTGCCCTTAATGAAATTATTAGAGAATAGAAATATAATCAGCAAGTCATAAATTTTTTATTGCGTCATCATATAATCGCAGCATTTAATCTTGTGAAACTGGTAAAAATATATCTCGTGAAAATTTTTGAGTGTGTTATATAATATTCGCGTCCTGATTGAGATTCTTGCTTGAAAATATAATTTAATGAGTAATCTTAACGGTTTTAATCAGACATAATAAATGCTAGAATTCAGGGCAAAATTAAAGAAATCCCGTTTTGTCGGGTTTGGAGGAATTATTTATAATGTTGTCAAGAAAGATTTTATTAATCGTAACAGTAATAACCCTTTTAGTAATGAACAGTGCTTTAACAGCAAACGCAGCCGCAAAGAAGCCAGCATCAACACCTATAACTGCCGATTTTGTCGGAGTCGTTGACAGAGGAGAAATTCTCAACAATCACCCTAGATTGAAACAAGTTCAGGAGCAGCTCGCAAAAATAGCACGTCAGAAAGAAAACGAAGCCAAAGCCGCAGCCGATAAAGAGACAGACACAGCTAAGAAAGCTCAAGCAGTACAGGCCAAGAGACTCGAACTAGCACAGGAAGAGCAGAGATTAATGGCTCCTATATATCAAGACTGCGAACAGGCAGTAAGAGAAATCGCAGTAAAACGCAAATTGACACTCGTTCTTGATAAATTCGTTGTCTTAATCGGCGGAGTAGATATTACTCAAGACGTTATCCAGCAGTTAGCAAAGAAAAAATAAATGCGTAAAATTTTTGCGTCAATCGTAATTGTTTTATGCTTAAGCAAATTCGCATTCTGTGCCCAGCGTGAAATTAATCATGACTGGGTATGGAATGTCTTAGTTATTCCCCCCCTCACAGGCTGGGAGAGTGAGCCCGGCAAATCAATCAATACCGCTTTAAAATGGTGTGAGGCCGAAATTTCTGACTCTGGCACTGGAGTCGCTGGTCATGACTTGAAATTTATTAGATTGACTCTAAACACTAGCAGCGACAATCCCGCAAGAGATTTAAATCTGCAAGTTAACGATCATACAGCCGCAATAATGAGTTTTTCTTTATCGCCCGAAATTGATAGAGTTCTAGTGTCAAGACTTGCAGGCCGTGAGATTCCCTTAATGCTTGCAGGCGGTGAAAATGTTTTAATTGACTTTGCAGGCCGTCCATTTCCTAATATATTCGCTCTTGATTTATTTCGTGATTACAGGTGCAACGCCTTCACCGAATATGCTAAGAGAATCTACAAGCCCGATAAAAGAATCGCCCTCGCCGCGAGTCGATTTACAGTTAATCAGGAACGTGAAGCAAAAATTTGCTATAACATGTTAGATAATGCGGGATTTATGCCGATGCCATACTGGGCGGACGCGTCTGTTCGTGATAGTTTCGGAATGATGGCCGAAGAAATAGAAAGCTATGAGGGTGAACAGGCCGGAGTAATTATTTCTTTTATGGGCAGCATGGGAGCTCGTGAAATTTGGCGTAATTTTATGCGTCTGCGTTCAAATTGGCGTTTATGGAATTGTGCCGAACCTGACTCAAGTTATTTGTCATGCCGGGGAATGATTTTCGCGGATCAAAATATTTCGCTTGCTTCAGCTGGGGGATTTATTGAGACAAAGCGGGAATTATGGAGGACTCGGGCAATGCAAGTTAATGACTCTGTAGCTGCCGGGCGTGTTGTTGCATTAACTGAATGGCTGAAAAAAGCTATTGAATTAATTCCCAAACCTGTAGACAATCTAAATTATTCGTTATTATTGCGTAATCTTGAACGCGTTGACTCTATACCATTTGGAAATCAGAATTTAAATATTTCTTCACGACTTCACAGGCCTTCAGAGCGTAATGTTTTCATTGTTGAAGTAAGAAACAGGCATTATGATAATTTAGACATTGTGAATATTCGCGGACTTGCATACGTTCCCGGCTATTAAATAAAACTTTTTATGCTCTTTGTGTGATAGAATCAAGCTATTTTATATAGGGAGTAATTCTAATGGGAAAATTTATCGTGTCTAAGTTTGGCGGGAGTGCATTGGCCGACTCTGAAATGGTCAAGAAGACCGCAGAAATAATAAAGTCTGATCCATCGCGTAAATTTATAGTCGTATCAGCACCGGGCAGAAGATTCAAGAATGATTTACGTGTAACTGATTTGCTTTATTTGACTCATTCGAGATTCAAGAGCAGAGAAAAATATGACGAGACTTTGAATCAAGTTAAAGAAAGATTTCAGGAAATAATAAACGGTTTAGGGATTGAATTTAATATCGATGCAGAAATCACAGAAATCAAGCGCAGCATGTTATCAGGCAAGACTACAGAAGAAATAGCTTGCCGGGGCGAATATATTATGGCAAAAATTTTATCGCTTTATCTTGACTGGCAATTTGTAGACTCGGCTGAATTAATTTATTTCAAGATTGACGGCGAACTTGATCTCGCAAAATCTCTTGAGCGTTCGGCAATGAGATTCAGAAATTTAGATAATGCAATAATACCGGGCTTTTACGGGAGTATTCCCGGCGTTGGCTTGAAAACTTTTCCGAGGGGCGGCGGCGATACTTCAGGGGCGTTAATGGCTCGTGCACTTCACGCGGAACTCTACGAAAAATGGTCAGAGACTACGGAAATTTACACGGTTGATCCCTCAATAGTTCCCGACCCTCACAAAATCAGAAATGTTACATATACGGAACTCCGCGAGCTTACTTATATGGGCATCAAAGTTATTTATGAAGACGTTATATCATTGCTCCAATCTGAAAAAATTCCCATTAGTATACGAAATATATATAATCCTGATGATAAGGGGACTCTAATAAGTGAAGATTTACCGGAAAATTTACATCGCGGTGTCGCAGCATGTATCGCCGGACAAAGACATTATAAGGCCGTCAGAATCGAAAAATTCGGCTTGAATAAATTGCACGGAGTCGGTGAAAAAGTTTTCGGGATTTTCGCAAGACGCGGCATATCGTGCGAGCATTATATTTCAGGGATTTATAATTTCTGCATAATCTTGCGCAACATGGTATTTGATTTAAACAGGGCACAAATTTTTGAGGAGATTCAATCAGCAATTGAGCCGGAAAGTATAACAGTCGAGAATGATATTTCACTTATTGCAATAATCGGCAAAGGAATGGGCACCGTTAAAGGAATTTTCGCGAAAATTTTTGACGCAATCGCCGCAGCAGACGTTAAAATCCGCATGATAAGTCAGGGAGCAGACGATTTAAATATTGTCTTAGGAGTTCGAGACGCAGATTTTGAGAAGACTATTAAAGCACTATACGACGCTATGATCCTAAAAGAAGAAGAGTAACAGGGGAGAAAGCGGCTCCCCTTTTTTATTATTCGTCATCGTCCGAGTCAGAATCTGAGTCAGAGTCAGAATCAGGACAAGGCACGTTATAAAATATTGCAGTCAAAACAGGAATCACTAAGAGAGTTAATATAGTGCTCACAGTCAAGCCCGCCATTATAGTAACAGCCATCGGCCCGAACATTACATCCCATATTAACGGGATCATGCCTAAAACTGTAGTAAATGCCGACATCGCAACAGGCCTTAAACGCGCGACTCCGTCTTCAACTATTGACTCGTATTTATCACGTCCGGCCGCAAAATCAGCACTCACTTGATCAAGTAAAACTATAGAATTTTTTGCGAGCATTCCCACAAGTGAAAGAAGTCCGACTACAGCAAGAAAACTCACATCCATATTTGCAAGCCATAATCCTAAGACTACACCGATTAATATTAACGGCAGCGAGATAAATATTATAATTGTCTGTCTGAACCCGTTAAATAAAAATATCATGATTATAAACATTATAAGAATCGCCGCCGGGAACGCAACGGCCATACCAGCCATTGACTCGTCTGATAGTTCGTGTTCTCCGCCCCATTCAAGAGTGTAGCCGAAGGGTAAATCAAGAGCTTCAATTTTAGGCTTTATTCTTGCTAGATACTCATCTGCGTTAAGGCCGAATTTAACTTCACTCATAGCAGAAATATAACGGCTCCTGTCTCTGCGCATGATTATATTATCTTCAAATGTAGTCTCAAGATTTGAGAATACTGTACCGAGCGGGACTGTTTTATTTAGAGTCGGCGACCATACAGGAATCGAGCTTAATAACTCTATATTATTGCGTTCACTGGGTATTAATGCCGCGTAGATCGACAATGATTTATCACCTTCACGGAATGAGCCTATAGTTATTCCCGTTGTTGACATTAAAGCAGCGAAATTTATTAACGGACGACCGAGTCCAAGTGCCTGCATTTGATCCTTGAGAATTTGAGGGCGTATTACTTCCACCTTATCGCGCCAGTTATCACGCACAAATTTTGATGACGAGTCTTGACGCATTATTTCACACGCTTTATTAGCAATCTCCCGCAAAATTTCCGGATCTTCACCGTAAAATCTCGCGCCTATTTTCTCACTCATTCCCGAACCCCGCGCGAATAATCTGCAATAACCTTCAGCCGGTAACATTTTTTCATCAATATATGCCTGAGCCTTTAACAACATTTCACGAGTATATTTTGCGTCTTCCATCTCGACCATTAACTGCGAAAATGAATTACTGCCCTCAGGAGGTGAATATGTCAGCATGAATCTTAAACCGCCCCCGCCTATAAATTGCGACACGTTTTTAACTCCCGGCTGTGATGTAATATAATCCGCTAATTTCTGAGTCTCCCTTTCTTGAGCCTGCAAAGATACTCCCTCCGGACTCCATAAATCAATATTAAAATATACCGTCTCAGCATCAGGGAAGAAACTAGTCTTCATTGTCGAAAAAATATACATGGAAAAAATAAATATTGCAATCGTAGCTGTAACTGTCAAGAATCTATTTCTAAGGCAGCACTCAAGAATATATTTATACGCTCGAAATAAAAAACTGTCATATGGGTCTTTGTTTTGTTTAGAAGGTTTCAAGAAAATTTTTCCGAGAACGGGAGCAGCAATTAACGCAGCAAACCAGCTCAAGATCATAGAGATTCCTACAACAGAAAATAACGAGCTTAAGAATTCCCCCGCCTGTGCCTTTGATAGTCCCACCGGAGCAAATGCTAAGACAGCTATAACAGTCCCGCCTAACATTGCCCACTTTGAGGACTCAACGGAATCGCTCGCAGAATCTTCTAATGTTTTGCCGCGTTCGACTCCTACGAGCATCCCTTCAGCTACAACAATCCCATTATCGACAAGTGAACCCAGCGCAATAATTAAAGCAGCCAGCGAGACAATTTGTAAAGTAATTCCCGTATAATTCATTATTGTGAAAGTCCCCGCTACTGTTATCAATAATACAAGCCCGATTATCAAGCCCGAACGCAAGCCCATGAAAATTAATAAGACTCCTACGACTATAAATAAAGACTCGGCCAAGTTAATCAAGAAATCATCTGTAGATTTAACGACTTGATCAGACTGCATATAAATCTCGTTTAATTCAATTCCGACGGGTCTAAATGCTTCTAATTCCTTGAGACGTTTAGAGACAGCCCGGCCCATATTAACGACATTCCCGCCCTCGACTGTTGAAATTCCTATCGCAAGAGCCGGCCTATTATTAAATTTTAACTTGAAAGTTTGAGGCTCCACGTAATCGCGTCTTACTGCAGCAATCTCCCGCAGTCTCGTTAAATTCCCGCCTGAATTCCCGATTATTAAGTCGTCAATGTCTTCAACTGAAAGAATCGCGCTCGTTGGAGAAATTCTTATATATCTATCACCGAGCGTAATATTTCCGACCGGCGACAAAGTATTTTGCTGAGTCAATGCCGCAAAAATTGTTAAGGGTGAAAGCCCTAGATTTGACATTCTTGACGCTGAGAACTCTATATAAATTCCTTCCGTCTGTTCACCTAAAATTTTTACGCTTGCAACTCCCGGAACTAGTACTAAATTTTTCTTGAGAAAGTCCGCATAATCATATAATTCTTTCATTGTGTAGCCGTCCCCGACAAGTGCGTAATATTGCCCGTAAACCTCGCCGAAATCGTTATTTATTATAATCGTAGCTCCTGTAGGCATATAAACTTGAGCGTCATTAACTTTCTGCCGTAATTTGTCCCATATTTGCGGGAGTTCCTTGCTTGTGTATTCGTCTTTAATATCGACATATATAATAGCAAGTTCCGGAGTTGAGCGTGATCTAATATGCTTAATTTCTCCCATTGCCTGCACAGCGTCTTCAATTCGGGCTGTTACTTCCTGTTCGACCTCGTAAGCACTTGCACCGGGATATATTGCGCTTATGACTGCCGTCTTAATAGTGAATGAGGGATCTTCAAGTTTGCCGATCTGAAAATATGCCATGACTCCGCCAGCTAGAGTCATCAAGCACAGAAATATAATTATTCTGAATCTTTTAATGCTTGCTCGTGCTATATCCATAATAAATTACTCCTCTGTTAAGAGTCTCACATGCTGGCCCTCATGCAAGAAATTCACTCCCGCAGTGATTATCTTGTCGCCCTCGTGAAAATCGCCGTCTATATTGATTAAAGCATTGTTATTAATTGCACCGAGTTTGACGGGAATTTTTTTCGCTTGGCCTGAGTCATAAATCCATATAAAATTATTCGCACCCTGATTTAATATTGCAGTAGTCGGCACAAAAAACTTTCTTGTCGTGTCAATATCGCCCGTTAAATCAGCCTCGACAGTTACAGCCATACCCGGCAGAATTCTTAAATCTTTCTGAGCAGGCATTACAGCAGTTACAGCGTAAGTATTAGCTCCGGTTGCCTTAGTAGCTACTTCTTTAAGAGTCAGGGGGAATGATTTATCAGGCAGAGCGTCAAATTTCGCGTTAATCTTGAATAAATTAGATTTCTCCTGCAAATCCTGCAAATTATTAACTTTCTGAATCGGCGCAAGTAAAATATCATTATCGGGAATGTTAAATACTATTTCTAATGTGTGCAAATCCTGAAGGCTGAATATAGTCTGCTTTGCGTTTATGTCCTGAAAATTTTCGGCGAGTCTATCAGCGATTATTCCCTCAAATGGAGCTGTCAATCTCGTATCATTTACAGAATCGCGGGCGGCCTTTACGTTTGCTTCAGCTGTTCTGACTGCTGATCTAGTTACGTCCAATTGAGTTTTATATGTGTCATAGGCTGCTTTAGATACTGCCCTTTGCTTGTATAAATTCTCGTAGCGTTTAAAATTTGCTTGAGCGTCCTTGTATTGTGCCTGTGCTTGAGATAGTGCGCTTTGAGCCTGTGATAATCTCGTGTTAAAGTCTCTAGGATCGAGAGTCGCCAGTAATGCACCTTTCTTGACATGTTCGCCCTTTTCGACTTGAATATTATTCAGAGTTCCGGGGACTCTAAATGACAAATCCGCGCGTTTGCCTCCCTGAACAGTTCCAAAATAGTGCCTGTTAAACGTTGAGCCTGAATTGTGAAGTGTCATAGTTCGTACAGGTCTAATAATTTCTGGGTCGGGCTGAGATTCTTTTTTTTCGCGTAAAGTGTTGAAACCGTAAACAATGCCGACGACTAAAGCCGCCAATACTAAAAATTTTATAATATGCTTCAAATAAATTTCACTCCCATATGAATTATGAAATATTGAGGGATTATAAAACTTTTAGCGGGTAATTGCCTCTGTAGATTGTGAGATTGTGCGTGATTTATAGTTTTTCCGCCGCCTCCGGGC
>JAFSWW010000013.1 GCA_017444345.1 Synergistaceae bacterium
AATAATTATGTCTACCGTAGGGACTACGGGAAGTTACGCCTTTGGAGAGAATGTAAGACGACTTCAGCCAGCAATATCGGTTGTAGCGCGGTTCTCGTCGAATTAGGAAGCCGCCACTTCTATAAGTGGCGGTAGTTCACTCTCCTGTTCTCCGTTAATGCTGACTAAAATCTTTCTGGCTTCGCTGAATAAATCTCTAAATCCAACGAGAAAAAGCCGCGTTTATCAGATTTGAGAGATTCGGGAGCAATTGACCAGGACGCTGACACTGTGATATTGCTTTATAGAAGTGATTATTATGACGATGACAGGAATTACAAGACTCAAGACAGCAAGGCCGAACTCACTATAGCAAAGAATCGAACAGGCCGGACTGGAGCATGTAATTTGACCTTCAGGCGGGAATATACACGATTTGCGAATTATATCGAGGACTACTAAATTGGGGTCGCGGGTTCAAATCCCGTCTTCTGCTCCATTTTTTTATTGTTAGAGAGAATACACAGCCCGGATTTAGAGTCCGGGTTTATTTGTGCTTATAATTTCTCAAGTTTATTCATTGCTGCTATAACTGAGTCCGTGAAATTTTGCCGGCTGTAACGAGTTTTTACGATTTCGGCGACATGTGAGGACTCTTGCTTTATCCATTCGTCGAGCTTGGCTGAATAATCGCGTATAAATTTTTGGATCGTCTCAATTTTGCAGTCAGGGAGATTTATTACTTCGTCATCTTCAAAGCCGCATTCTTTGCTAACAATGGGAATAACTCCGGCGGACATTACTGTTAAAACACTTCCGCAGCCTGCTTCACTGCATGAGGGCACTATACTATAAGCGCAATTCTCTGTGAGTTCCCGGAATATTGAGCCGTTAATATCGACAAAGCCGACCGGGTAAATATTCGGAGTCTCAAGTAATTCGCGTTTATATTCTTTGTAGAAGTCATATTCATTTATGAACGAGCTGCAAATATATAAATTACAGTCAAAGCCGGGCTGGCTGAAAATCTCAAGCAATAAATCTAAACCTTTATGAACTTGGCCGAAACTCGCAAAGTATAAAAAATTTTTCTTGTCTCGAGTTATATTCATGTTCAGCCAGTCGAAAATATAGCCGTTATTCTTTATGTAACAGACCGGGGGAATATGCAAATAATCATAAGATTTCAAGTTGTAAGAATTGCCTATAAACCAGAATAAATTTGCTTTCTCGATTTCGCGCTCTTGTTGTGTTTTCTCAAGCGATGCCCGTAAAAGCTGTAATTTTGCGCCCCGTCTCTGCTGAAGATCTGCCAGTCTTTGGAGTTCCTGCTCATATGAAAATTTTTGACTGCTTTCTGTGCGGTATATAATAGTTTTACAGCCTTCGTTCATACAGTGAGTCCAGAAATTTTTTTCACGCGGTAAAATGTCAATTATTAAATCATACTTGTTATTAATCCGCCTGAGTTTATTTTCCTGTGAATAATCAGCTACATCAACATTATAACCGAATGTGCCTATAATGCGGGCCATCTCAATAGCCTGCCATTGATTCTGGTGAGTATCGCTGATTTTACGCACAAATGGATGTGTTATATAAACGAGCAGACATTTTTTGTGATAATTTGTTTTGTTGACATTGGGAATTAAACTAGGAATGGGATGTAATAAACGTTTGATAATTTGAGCTGCCTTAAGAAGTCCTATAGAGTACAGAAATTTTTTTACTGACTCCTTAAATGAGCCCCCCCCCCTATGGTGAGAAATACTTATTTTTTGCTGCATTGAGTGATACCTCCTGAAAATTTTTATATATTCTAGCATAAAGAAATTCCCGGACATTCAAGCCCGGGACGCAATAAAAATTTTTAACTCGTTCACTCTGTTTTCTTGCCTGTGAGTTTTGCCCAGCGTTTTCGCCACTTTTTGCGTGATTCGAGTCTTTCGCCTAAGTCCCGCGAGCCTACACCGTATACTAAATATAGAATTATTCCCGAAACTATCATAATAAACACTGTCGACGCACAACGCCGCCCCGATGCATTTATGTTATAACCTTCACGGCCCTCTTCCATTGTCATATTTTGTATAATCATTGCGTAGGTTTTTCCGTATGATGACTGGAAAGTCGCTCCCATGTCGTACTCTGTAAATAGTGCGTTGAAGTTCAGCGCGAACACTGCTAAGACACTCGGCAATATAATCGGCAATTTGACTTTCAAGAAAGTATAAACCGGTGAAGCTCCTAAATTTTTAGCTGCGTCTTCTAATTCGTCATCGATTGCGTAAAAGGCAGCTTTTATCATTCTTAGGGCAAAAGGCAGTTTTGTTACTGTGTAGGCCATTATTATTAAGAATCTCACGTTCTCGCGCCAGTATAAATTATTCCCGAACACATACCAGACTTCACGATTAAAGAATATCCTGTATGAATAGCAAATTAATATAGTCGGAAGCAGCCACGGAAATAATAAGCAGCTTTCAGTTATTAACGCACGTTTTTTGTTACGATGTCTGAATATATACGAGACAGCAAGCACTACTATAACACACGCAAGGGCCGCCGCAATCGCCGACATTATAAATGAGAGTCTTATGCCTCCTACTGCGTCAGAATTTGAGAATACTCCGGAAATTGAGCCGATTCGAGTTCGCAGCCTGCCGCGTGATGTCATGTATTCATAATCTTGAGTGCCGAAATAATTTATAAATGTCCAGTCAGTAAGATTTAACATTTTTGATCTTATCGCCGGGAAGTTCTGAAACGAGAATAATATTATCATTACTACAGGAGTCATATATATAACAAATAAAATATACGCGTAAACATGAGCTATTATGTTCCAGAAGGGGCTGTTAATTTTTTGCTTGACAAGTTTTGCCTTAGTTTTCGAGACTGATAAATAATGTCCCTTTCTTTCATAGTGATTTAATATGCTCAATAATATAACCGTGAATAATGCAAGAATAACGCTCAACAGTGCCGCCCTTGCCTGAGGGAATGACTCATCCGCTGAACTTGACCCCGCGAGCCTTACTATTTCGGGATTAATCGAATTATAGCCTAGTAAAGTCGGAGCCGACATAGCACAAAGTCCCGTTATAAATGTCATGACAGTTAAAGAAAACAGAGTCGGCAATAAAGTCGGCATTACTACTCTGAATAAAACTTTTAGGGGACTTGCTCCTAAATTTCTAGCTGCTTCTACTGTGTTATAATCTATTCCCCTAATCGCATTACGCAAAAATAGAGCGTGATTCGACGTGCAGGCAAATGTCATTGTGAATAATACTGCGTTGAAGCCCGAAAACCATTGACGATTCATGTGCGGGAATATTTGAGCGAGCCAAGTCGTCATCATTCCGTTTGTGTCGTATAAAAATTGATAGCCTGTAACTAGTGCCACGCCCGAATAAATTAATGTAGTCATGTAACCCATTCGCAGAATCGCCGCGCCCTTAATATCAAAATATTCTGTTAAGAGTACTATACTGATTCCGATTATATTTACTGTTATTACGAGACAGACGGCCAATTTTAGGGAATTCCAGACAAATAACGGCATCGTTCCAGCCATAAAAAATTTTATTACTGCAAAGGGATCTATTACGCCCTGAGCATTACGAGTCATAAATATAGAAGTCAAAGTATTCAAGCATGGCATTACCATAAAGCCCAGAAATAAATATAAGAATAATGCGAGCCCGAAAATTTTTGCGATAAATCCTGCGTCAAGAGTATTATTTTTTTGCATGAATAATCGCTCCCTTCCCTTAAGCCTGATAGCTCATAATATCAGACGGGTTAATTATGACTTTTACGGAGTCGCCGGGACTATAAATATTTATTCCGTCGTTTTTCTCGATAACTTTCAGGACTTGGCCGGCAACTTGTATATAATATTTTATGTAAAGCCCGTAATATTCTTGAGATTCGATTATGCCGTCAAAGCCTGACTCGCTGCTGAGTTCGACTCTGATTCTCTCAAGCCTGATAAAATGATTCTGATTTTCCGGTAATTTAAGCGCGCTTGTTATTGCAGGTTCTAGCTTGTTAATGTCGCCGATAAAGTTAGCTACAAATTCGGTGCTTGAGTGATTATAAATCTCGTTAGGGCTTCCTGTCTGCTCGATTACTCCCTTGTTAAATACTGAAATGCAATCAGAGAGTGTTAATGCTTCTTCCTGATCGTGAGTTACATAAATTGTAGTTATTCCAAATTCGCGTTGCATTTTCTTGAGTTCATTGCGGAGTTGGACTCTCAATTTTGCGTCAAGATTAGATAACGGCTCATCCATGCAAATAATAGCAGGTTCTGTAACGAGTGCCCGTGCGATTGCGACTCTTTGCTGCTGACCTCCTGAGAGCTGACTCACTGCTTTCTGTAAATGTTCGCTCGTTAAATCAACTTTTGAGGCTATTTCGTTGACTTTGCGCTTGATTTCTGACTTGCTTAATTTCTTTATCTTGAGTCCAAATGCTATATTGTCATAAACTGTCATTGTAGGGAATAACGCATAAGACTGGAATACGATTCCGATATTGCGCTTCTCAATGGGAACGTGTGTAATATCTTGATCCCGCATTAGTACGCTGCCTGAAGATGGCTCAATAAAACCGGTTATTGTGCGCAGAGTCGTCGTTTTTCCGCAGCCTGATGGGCCTAGAAATGTGTAGAACTGGCCTTCTTTTACATGAACGTTGATGTCGCGAAGAGCCTCGAACTGGTCGAATTTTACAAAAATGTTGTTAAGCCTAATCACGAATTAACACCTCGACTTTTTTTATAAAATCTTGCGTAATTTATAATAGCATAATTTTATATGATTGCAGGCGGGGACTCATGACAGAAATAAATATTATTTATTATGATACATAGGCGCAAAAAATTTTTATTATGGGCTGTGAACTCATGACAAGAGAATATTAATTTATTATGATATATAAACGCGAAAATTTTTATTATGGCTGAGACTCGTAAAGCAGCAAAATATTTTATTATTAAGCAAAAAATTTTATTATGTGCTGTGAATTCATGACAGGAGAATGTTAATTTAACGCGAAAATTTTTATTACAGACTTGGGCTCATGACAGCAAAAATATTATCACGCAAAATGATATATAATAATCGCAAATTATCACGTGAAAGGATTATTAATTTATGCCTGAAAATAACTCGCTCCTGAAAATTTTAGTATGTTATTATAACGCCTATCAAATGCCGAATTTAGACGATAAAATATTATTGCCCATTCAGGCCGGCCGGGCTGTGAATCCTGTAGATTTAAATATTCAGCCTGACAATGAAATAAACGGCCAGCCCTGCGACAATATCAGCAGCAAAAATGATTGTTACTCTGAATTAACCGGGCTTTACTGGGCATGGAAAAATTTGCGTAAATTATATCCTGATATTAAATATGTCGGCTGGAGTCATTACAGGAGATTTTTTGCGATTGACGAGACAAAATATTTAATTGATAAAATTTTCAAGCCCGCTGACTCAATCAAAGACTATAGAGTTAATTCTGACAAGATTATAAATATTTTAGAATCCGGCAAAATTATTTTATCTAAACAAGTAACTCCCTCGCCGTTCTCATTATATGTAAATTATTGCATAAATCACTATAGTGAAGATTATAATGCTCTCAAGAATATTATTGCGTCAAAATTTCCGGATTATTATGACTCGTTTATTCACGTCATGGAAGATAATAATAAAATCTCGCTTTACTGCATGTTCATAATGAAATATGACGAGTTCGAGAAATATTGCCAGTGGCTTTTTGCTGTCTTGAATGCCGTAGAGCCTGAAATTCCCTATAAATTCTATAAGCCCTATCAAAAAAGGGTGCTTGCTTTCATGGCTGAGAGATTGTTAAATATCTATATCGCGAAAAATAAATTAAAGCCTCACTATTCAAATATATATTATTATGAGACTGATCCCGCAAAAATTGAGAGTGAGAGACCAAAATTTTTTAAGAGTTTATTTACTCTGATCAAGAATAAAATTTTATTCTCGTTATATGCGCTTGGCCCTGAAAGACTGCGCCGTATCTTCAGACGCAGGAAATAATAAAGCGAGTCCCGCGAATCTCTCACAGAACCCGCTAAAAATTTTGTGATTAATTATGCCGCTTCTATCTTGCTGACTTCATAACCGGCCTCTTCTATAACTTCTTTGAACTCTGAGTCCGTTACATCGCCTGAAAGAGTTACAAGCGCGCAATTTTTTGACAAACTGACTTCTGCGTCACTTACTGATTTAAGGCTCATTAATGCCTCGTGAACATGTGCCGCGCACTTCTCGCAGCCCATTCCTTCAATGTGAATTAATTTTTTCATCATAGTGTGTGTATATTCTCCATTCCGGGTCTATTTGGTCTATATGTCTTGACATAAAATATTAACGCGAATAACAAGGCAACAGCTGCACCGATTCCATAAGCTAAATTTTTCTCAAGCATTAAATAACATTCGGGGGCAATACAGAAATATGTAACACTTACTGCGCTCATGAATGTCGCCGGGATTGCAGCTATCAAACTTGCACGAGCTCCGACTTCCTGTGCGAGAAATACCGCGCCCGCCCATAATGCGATCATCGCTAGAGTCTGATTCGACCATGAGAAATAACGCCATACTATTCCATAATCTAAGAATGAAATAAAATAACCTATTGCAAGAAGAGGCACAGCAAGCATAAGACGCGGTCCCATACCTTTTTGATCAATCTTGAACCAGTCAGCAAGAGTTAATCTAGCACTCCTGAAAGCCGTATCTCCTGAAGTAATCGGACATGCAACAACACCGAGTAATGCAAGAGCCGCACCTAAATTTATAGCAAAACTATGCGAGAAGAAATTTATTACTGCATTTATCGGCCCTAAGAGTCCCACTGAAATTTGATAGACTGATGTAGAATTTCCGCCCTTGACTGCTAATAATCCAGCCGTCGAGAAGCCGTCCTTCATTGTATTATAGAATGCTATACCAGCTGATGCCCATATTAAAGCAATTGCACCTTCTGCGACCATTGCACCGTAAAATACAAATCTCCCCTTGCGTTCTGAAGTCAAGCAGCGAGCCATTAACGGAGATTGAGTCGCGTGGAATCCCGAAATCGCCCCGCATGCTACTGTGATAAACATTAACGGCCATATCGGAGTCGTGGCTGCATTCGGGTGCATGTTATAAAATCCTTCCCATAATTCAATCATGGGCTTTGTACCGTTTATGTGATTCGCTACTGTAACACCGCCGATTCCTATTGCCATGAATATTAAGCAGAATCCGAAAATAGGATAAAATTTTGCGATTATTTTATCAATAGGCAGCAACGTGGCCAAGAAATAATATATCAGAATTACAATTGTGAGAATCTCGACCCACTCTTTTGTGTTATAGCCCCATACTGTTGCAGCTGCTGTCCCGGCAGAAGCTCCTACACTCGCGCCAGTTCCCTGCGTTATCATAATTGCAAGCAACCCGGCCGGCCCTACCATGAATACAACTCCGACCATTACAAGCAAGACTACAGAGAATAAACGCATAATCTGAAGCATAAAGCCGCCGAGATATTTTCCGGTAATTTCCGAGACGCTCGCTCCGTTGTTCCTGACTGAAAGCATACCGACTAAATAATCATGAACACCTCCGGCAAAAATTGTCCCGAATACGATCCATAAATACACCTGAGGCCCCCAGATAGCTCCGGATAATGCCCCGAATATCGGCCCAAGTCCCGCAATGTTAAGTAATTGAATCAAGAAAGCCCTTCCCGCTGAAATCGGCACAAAGTCAACGCCGTCGGGATGTTCTACGCATGGAGTCTTTCTGTCATCCGGCCCAAAAAGTTTGTCTACTATTGCACCGTAAATCATGTAACCGAGAATTAATATCACAAGACCGCCTAAAAACGAATACATGAAAAAATTTCTCCCTTCGTAAAAAATAAATATGATAGTATTGTGATAATAAAATTTTAGTCGATTCAAAATTTAAAGCAAGTATATTTATATGGATTTATTATATATTTTCTTAAGGAGGTTATTATTATGTTGACAAAACCCGCGAAAACTTTAGGAGTACTCGGTGGAATGGGCCCCGCTGCCTGTGCTGAATTTCTTAGAATACTGGCAAAAGACGCTCCCGCAAAAAATGACTCTCAGCACCCTAAAATTATAATGCTCTCTGATCCTGATACACCTGACAGGAGCGACGGACTTATGGGACTCGGCCCTGATCCCGAACCCGTAATCAAGAAAAATTTATTCAAACTCGCTGAAATGGGAGCCGATTTATTGGCCGTGCCTTGTAATACTGCTCATTATTTCATTGACAGATTTAGATATGATTTGCCGGTGCCGCTAATTCATATAGTAGAGTCAACTGTTGAGGCAGCGCGGGAATTAAGCAAGGGCAATTGTTCGTGGCTTCTTGCTACAGACGGGACGATTAAGAGCTTGATTTATCAGACTTATGCGCAGGAAAATAATTATTTCTTTCTCAAGCCCTCACGTGAACAGCAAAATAATATTCAATCTTGTATAAGACTCGTTAAAGCCGGAGATTTATTCACAGCCGTAGAAATTTTGCGGGACACTATTAATGAATTATGGCGCGAACGTGATGTACCTGTTACTATGGGATGTACTGAAATCCCCTTAGCTTATGCTGTGTCAGGACTCCCTGATGATAAACAAGTTTCGAGTCTTAAAGCTCTTAGTGATTCTTGTTTGCGTGTTTTGTATGAGCTCTAATGCTATAATCACGTGTAAAATTTATTTGCTCGAAAGGATTTGTTTTATATAATGGCTCATAATAATAAGCATGAATATGAATATGAATTTCAAGATGATGCCGGCGAATTAACTTTATTTGATATATTTAGTGTTGTATGGCGCAGAAAGTTTTTTATAATTATCGTTACCGGCATATTTGGTGTATATTATCTTGTCCGTGCGTTTACGGCTCCGTTTACTTATAGAGCTGAGACGAGAATACTTCCTCCTCAGTCAGGCAACAGAATTGAAGGTATATCCGCACGTCTTGGAGGTCTTGCCAGCTTTGTAGGACTTCCCAGAAATGCAACGAGCGGGCAGTTATTTATCGGGATTTTGAGGGGCGACTCTGTAGTTGACGCGATAGTTGACAGGTTTGATCTTATGAACGAATTAAGCACTGATAAAAGAGTCAGCGCAAGAAATGCAGTACTCGAAAGCATGGGAGCTAATGAGGACAGGAACAGCGGAATTATCACTATATCATATATACATAAAGATCCGCAGATGGCAGCTGATATGGCAAATGCACTTGTAGGCGAATTGCAGCATAAATTACAGGAAATGGCAATAGCAGACGCCCAGCAAAAACGAAACTTTTTCGAATCGCAATTAATGCAGGCCCAGCAAGAACTAAATCAGGCAGAAGACGCTATGATAAACTATCAGCAAAAAAGCGGCGTAGTAGTCTTTGAGTCTCAAGCTCAGGCATTATTAGCTTCAATTGCAAGCCTAAAGAATCAAATCGCAGCCAAGAACGTAGAAATTTCTTCAATGAGAAGTTATGCGCGAAAAGATAACCCGCAATTAAAGCTCGCACAATCTCAGCTCGATGCAATGACTAAAGAATTGCACAGACTCGAGGCCGAACAAAAACGTTCAGATATTGAGCAGCACGACAGATTAATATCGGGCGACTCGTTGTTATCATTAGGCAAATTTCCAGAATTAGGCATGGAATATCAGCGTTATGTCAGGGCTTTACAATTTGCGACGGCAAAATATGAAATGATGCTCAGGCAATACGAGGGAGCAAGACTCAGCGAGGCTAATGACATGACTTCAATTTCAGTCGTAGACTATGCGACACCGCCGGATATAAAATACGCTCCTAGACGCGCAAGAATAACAATCATGGGCACAGGTATCGGCTTGGCGTTTTCGTTATTCTGGGTATTCACAGCCGAATATATTAATAGCATGAGGAAAAAACAAGCCCGCAAAAATAGTGATGACTATGACAATGACGAGGAAGAAGACGAATAATAATTTAATGCGCGATATTTATATCGTAAAAATTTTTTATCCCGAAAACATCAACAAGAGCATCAAGCACAGACCCTTTTATACCGCGTAATTCACAATCAGGTTCGGGCAAAACTTGAATCATAAAATAATCACGGTCAAGCTGTTCGAGCCTGAAATTTTTTACTTCTTTTACGCGCGACATTCTATCAAGTAAAATATTTTTTCTGTTATTATCACTAATATTTATAAGTATATTTCTCATTTCTAAGCAGCTCCTTTTACGCTATTATATAGCAGCTTGTTAAATTTCCAGGTTTTAAGCTACACAAATTTTTATTTATTTATATTTTATGTTAGGAGGCGTTATTATGCGCAAAGTTTTATTAGCAGCTTTATTAGTAATTTGTCTCGTTTCTGTCTCATTTGCTGAAGAGAATATTTATTCATATTCTTATGAGAGATGGCTTCATTCTTTTGCAGCTACTCAGGACGCAACACAGGCCGTAATTATCGTAGGCTGCCCGGATTCACAAGGACGCGGAGCAACTTTCGGATATTACGAGAAGGATTCAGAGGGCTGGCACGAAATTCTGAAGGCTCATGCTTTTATCGGCAAAAATGGCTGGTCAGGCAAAAAACGTGAAGGCGACGGCAAGACCCCCAGCGGCGTATTCACATTCACAAAGGCATTTGGAATTAATCGCGATCCCGGCTGTCCTATGGGCTACACGAGAATAGACGACACTCATTACTGGAACGGAGATTCTAACTCGTTGCTTTATAATCAGTTCGTATCAACTGAAGACTATGACAATTTCAACACGAAGAAAAGCAAGCGTCTTGCAGACTTCAATATGGCCTATAAATATGCACTCGCTATCAGTCATAACTCCCTCGCAAAACCTGAAGGCGGAAGTGCTACTTTCCTTCACTGCTACACGAAAAATAAATTTACAACAGGCTGTGTAGCTATTCCCGAGTCTGTATTAATTGAATTACTGAAACGCGTAGAAGAGGGCTGCGTTGTTATCATGGGCGAGGCTTCTGATATTGTAAGCTATTAATTTATTGAATCACTAAATATTACCGCCCTGTCGTAAAAATATTAATTGCGGCAGGGTATTTTTTTGCGATAAACTTTACAATTTCAAATGCAGGTGTTAAACTCAAAAAGTTTTTACGAGAATTATATACAAAACCTGAAGGAGAGTTTTATTTTCATGGCAACAAGAAGAGAGCCGAGATTCAAATTATGCCGACATCTGGGTGTGAACGTATGCGGACACCCTAAGGCTTTAAAGCGTACAGATACAAAGAAAACCGCAGCCGCCGCAGCAGCCCGTACAGGTCAGAAAGTTTCACAATATGGCCT
>JAFSWW010000014.1 GCA_017444345.1 Synergistaceae bacterium
AAGAAATACGGGCTTGAAATCGACTCGCCGGACTCCTCACAGTATAAGAAATTGCGTGATTTTATCGAGGCAGTAAAGCAAGACTCAATCAATAAAGAAATCTTGTCAAATTTTCATGAGTTCGTGCAGAATTTCAATAATGAGTCCGTTATTCTCGGCTGTACAGAGATTCCTATTTTGTATCGTGAATGCTTAGAAGGCGGCTTTATATTCACAAAGAAAATTTTTGACCCTCTTCAATCAGCCATAAATATTTTAGTGAAATTAAGCAAATCCCCCAGTTTTTAGGCCGGGGGAATAAATTTTTTACATTTCGGCGCGTTCTATTGCTACAATTCCCGTGCGTGCAAGTTCAATAATTCCGAATTCTTTTAGCAGACTCTCAAATGCTGAAGTCTTCTGATCGTCCCCTGTAACTGAAAGAGTAAGCGAGTCCGGCGTTATGTCAATTACTGATCCCCTGAAAATATTTGCGATTTGTATAATTTCATTGCGGGCTGCTCTGTCTGCTGCATGGACTCTCACGAGCATTAATTCACGCCTGATAGATTTTGACTTGTCAAGAATCTTCACATAATGAATCGGAACTAATTTTCTTAACTGGCTGCAAAGTAACTTGATTCTCTCTTCGTCCGAATAAATTTCAATCGTAAAGCGAGTAACGTTTTGATCCACCGTCCACCCTGCCGCAATTGTCTCAATGTTATAGCCCTTACGAGAAAATAAATGCGCGAGTTGTGATAAGACTCCGGCCTCATTGTCCATTGCTGTAACGATTGTATAACGCTTTAAATCTTTATTTGATTCTTTTGCCTGCATATAAACTCACCTCTAATCAAGCATGAAATTAACTATAAAACTATTTCCGCCGACCATCGGCCGCACCATCTCGTCAATATCGATTTTGCAGTCAATGACCCAGCCCCGCCCGTCAGAACGTGAATTTACAGCCTCCGTTAAGACCTGACGCAATGACTCTACATCGTGAACGCTCCGGCCGTGAATCCCATAAGCCTCGGCAAGTTTTGCGAAATCCGGCCCCCTGTTTAGAGTCGTCTGCGAATATCTTTCATGATAAATCAAATGCTGCCATTGTCTGACCATTCCCAGAGTCGAATTATTGAATATTAACGTTATAATCGGGAGTTTGTAAAATTCTTCTGTTGCTAGTTCGTTGCAGTTCATCCTGAAACTTCCGTCGCCTGTAACGTGTAAAACTGTCTTGTCAGGATTTCCGACCTGTGCACCGATTGCCGCTCCGAGCCCGAATCCCATAGTGCCGAATCCTCCAGACGTAATTAACTGTCCCGGATAATCGAATTTAAAATGTTGTATTGCCCACATTTGATGCTGCCCTACATCTGTTGTAACAATCGTATCTTGAGGGAGAATCTCAGCAGCTGACGATAAAATCTGCTTGGGCGTTAAAGTCTCGTGATTAGGGTCGTCATCGTATTCTGTCTCTCGCTTGAATGAGAAGACGTAATTTTTCCAGCCGTCATTTTTCTTGTCGCGCTTTAACTTTACCAGCAATAAATTTAATATCTTCTTAGCATCCCCGACTATGTGCAAATCTGATTTTATATTCTTGTCAATCTCTGAAGGGTCGATATCGATTTGTACAATTTTTGCGTTTTTCGCGAATCCCGCCGGATTAAGTGTAACTCTGTCGGAAAATCTACAGCCTACAGAAATTAATAAATCACATGCATCACACGCCATATTTGACGCTTGAGAGCCGTGCATTCCTATCATGCCGGTTTTTAAATCACTATCGCCCGGAAATGCTCCCCCGCCCATTACCGTAATTGCTACCGGCGAGTCCATTCTTGCAGCTAGAGTCCTGAATTCCTGCGAGGCCTTAGCACGTACGACCCCCCCGCCGCAAATTAATAAAGGTTTCTCGGACTTGTCAATTAATTCTGCGAGTTCGTCAATAGCGTTTAAATCAATTTCAGGATAGCCCACGCTGGGATGATGAGTCTTCCGCAATCTTTCTATACGGCTGCCAGTACTCATAAAGAATTCTTCAGGAGTTACCGGGTAATATTCGCACTCGTCAGCAGTCGCATTTTTCTGTATGTCAATCAATACCGGACCCGGACGGCCTGATCTGGCAATCGCAAAAGCCTCTCTAACTGTGTCAGCTAAATTTTCTACTTTACTGACTATATATGAACACTTAGTAATAGGAAGAGTTACGCCCGTTATGTCGACTTCCTGAAAAGCGTCCCGGCCTATTAAATCGCTGTTCACGTTGCAAGTTATAAACACTACAGGAGCAGAGTCCATATATGCCGTAGCTACTCCGGTCGCTAAATTAGTGGAACCCGGCCCCGATGTAGCAAAACAGACTCCGACTTTGCCCGTTGACCTCGCATAACCGTCTGCAGCATGTGAAGCCCCTTGCTCATGAGCCGTTAAAATATGCTTGATTTCTTTATGATCATATAATTTATCGTACACATTCAAGATAGCTCCGCCCGGGTAACCGAAAATAGTATCTACTCCCTGTTCAATTAAGCACTGTATCAATATTTCAGAGCCGTTTAACTTCATGCTTGTATTATTCAAGAATTATTATTCCCCTCGAGTTAAAAATTTTTCGTATAAGTTTAGCATAAATCAAGCTATAATTTACGTATTATTATATATTATTCAAGAAAGGAAATTTTTTTAATGGACATTGACATTGAATATTTATTATGGCTGCAAAATTTTCGAGAGAGCACGGACAATATTTTAACGCCGTTCTTTAACTTGATTACGACTATAGCAGCGGCCGGGCTTATTGTTATACCGATTTTTATTTACTGGTGCATTAATAAGAGAAGCGGACTTTATATACTTGTCTCAATAGGAATAAGCAGATTTATTAATTCGATCCTGAAATTAACTTTCTGTGTATATCGTCCATGGATTAGAGATTCAAGAATTATCCCGGATAAAGTTGCTATAAAAGATGCTAGCGGCTATTCATTTCCGAGCGGGCATGTTATGGACTCGACTCCGATTTACGGGGGACTCGCTGTTTTGTGCAGAAAGAAGGCGGCTTTTATTTCGTGGCTGTGTGCTTTAATGATTATATTGACGGCACTGTCAAGAAATTATTTAGGCGTTCACACTCCGCAGGATGTATTAGTAGGTGTATTAATGGCGTTATTCTCGTTATGGCTGACAAGTAAAATTTTTGCTTATATATATTCTCATCCTGAAAAGGAAAATATTTTCATGATTACGGGCTTGATTATTTGCGTTATAGTGCTGCTTTATGCCGAGTTAAAATCTTATCCGATGGACTATGACTCTAAAGGAAAGTTAATAGTTAATTATGACAGCATGATAAAATCTTCATTGCCTAGTATAGGAGAAGTAGCCGGCTTGATATTAGGTCGTTATCTTGACAGAAAATATATAAACTTTCAGCACACGGGATTTAATTTCAAGGGAGTTTTTTTCGCGCTCATGGGAATAACAATTTATTATTTGATATTTATAGAGTTCAGGCACGCATTATTTAACTTTAATCATGCTACGAGGCTTGCAAGGGGACTCTTAAGTATGATGTATATTACTGCATTATGGCCGGCAGTGATAAAATTTTTCGTGAAAGTTGAGAGGGCTTAAATTTATGGATATAGATTTTCTTTTATGGCTGCAAAGTATAAGGACTGAATACTTGACATCGCTTGCGTTATTTATCTCGGACTTAATTCCTTATATGAAATTTCCTGCGATATTTATTTACTGGTGCATTAACAAGAAAAAAGGTTTATTTGTGCTTGTGTCGTTCGGATTGAGCTATTTTATTAACGGCTTGCTTAAGGGAATATTTTGCGTATATAGGCCGTTCATAAAAGATTCTCGTGTGATTCCATTAGATAAAGAAGGCGGCTACTCATTTCCGAGCGGTCATGTAATGTTAGTGACTCCTCTTTTAGGGGGCTATGCTGTTCTATGCAGGAAGAAGACGCAAATAATTTCGTGGATTATGGGATTGTTAATTATTCTCATGATATTATCGCGGCTTTATATAGGAGTTCACACTCCGCAAGATGTAATAACTGGTGTATTATTGAGCTTATTGACGTTATATATTACTGCAAAAATTTTCGCTTTTATCGAACGCAGGCCGGAGTCTGAAAAATTTTTCTTATTGACCGGAATAATAATATGTATAGCTGCATTTGTATATTTATATTTCAAGTCTTATCCTGTAGATTATGACTCAGCCGGTAAAATTTTAGTCAAACCTGACAGCGCAAGAGCCTCAACTATAGGCAACATAGGAAATTTAGCGGGGATTCTTATAGGATTCTATATCGACAAAAAATTTATCAAGTTCTCGTATAAAAGTGTAAATTTTCGAGGAGTCTTGCTGGCAGTAATAGGAATCGCGTTTTATTATTATTTTGCGAGTTCATATATTGAAGACGCACTAAAAATTTTATGTTCGTCAACTTACCGCAAATTCATGAGATATTTTATTGAGAGTATATTTATAGTTGTGATATGGCCTGCAGTGATTAAATTATTCACGAGAAAATAATATTTTTACAGCTGCATTTACAGCTACAAGAATGTAAAATTTTCCTAGTGACAGCAATTATTGACGCGGGGATTACTGGAGCGGGATATAAAAATTTCTGCATAACTAATTTTGCGAAATAAGCATTAGACATTTGATAATTTCATTGCGATAATTTGTGCATAAAAATTTTTAACACTAACAGGAGGATTTACTAACATGATAAAAATTTTAGCGGCACTTGCAATTATTTCGTGTTTTGCTGCGGGTTCATTTGCGGAGGACTCTATTAAGGACTTCACGGAAGACACAAGAGTGTTCAAGATTGACTCAAGCATTCAAGTAAAGAAAGCACATTTTCATAATCGTTATGGAATAGATTTAACAGGAGATTTATATTTACCTGCAAATTTTGACGCGGGCAAAAAATATCCCGGTATTGCAGTCTGCGGGCCGTTCGGTGCAGTTAAAGAACAAGTCTCAGGACTCTATGCTCAAGAAATGGCTAAGGCTGGATATGTTGCGCTTGCTTTTGACCCTTCATTTACAGGAGAAAGCGGAGGAGTCGCCCGTTATGTGTCATCACCTGAAATTAACACAGAAGATTACTCGGCAGCGATTGATTTTCTCTCAGTGCAAAAATTTATAGATCCGTCAAAAATTGGAATCATAGGCGTCTGCGGATGGGGCGGAATTGCTTTAAATGCTGCGGCTGCTGATACGAGAATAAAAGCTGCAGTTGCATCAACTATGTATGACATGTCTAGAGTCAGCGCGAACGGATATTTTGACAGTGCCAACACAGAAGAAGCCCGTTATAACGCAAAAAAGGCCATGAACGAGCAGAGAATCAAAGACTACGAGTCAGGCAGTTACAAGCGGGCCGGTGGAGTTATTGACCCGTTACCTGAAGACGCGCCGCAGTTCGTTAAAGATTATTACGCATATTACAAGACTCCGAGGGGCTATCACAAGAGATCATTAAATTCTAATGAGGGCTGGAATGTTACGGCAGGACTCGCAATGATAAATATGCCGATGTTAGCATGGGTTGAAGAGATTCGCTCGCCTGTTTTGCTGGTATACGGAGAAAAAGCGCACTCAAAATATTTCAGTGAAGACGTTTTCAAGAGACTCAAGGGCGATAACAAGAAAATTATAATAATTCCTGACGCTTCACACATTGATTTATATGACAATCTCGAAAAAATCCCATTCAGCGAGATTATTTCTTTCATGGATAATTACGTGAAATAAATAAAAATTTTCCGGGCCTCGTGAGAGATTATATAATTTCTTGCGGGGCTTGTTTTATAGTGTGAACATGAAAATATTATATTACTCAAATAACTTTATCGCGGGCAATAACGGGCGGGAGAATGCACTAAAAAATTTTCGCGTATATTTAAGTGTTATAGCTGTAATTATAATGCTCGTGAGTCAGGCTTCAGCAATGGAATATAGAAATCTTAATGACGGCCGTAAAATTCCCGTGTTAGGCTTGGGAACGTGGACTCTGAATAATTCACAGGCTGCTGATTTAGTATATATTGCTATAAAGTCAGGTTATAGATTAATAGATACAGCTAGATATTACGGCAATGAATCCGGAGTCGGTCAGGGAGTCAGGCGTGCTATACGTGATGGCATAATCAGGCGCGACGAAATTTTTATAACGAGTAAAATAATTCCCGGAATAAATAATTACGACTCAGCAATAAACGAGTCAAATAAAAATTTAGGACTTGAATATATTGACTTAATGTTAATACATCAGCCCGGTTATAATGACGAAAATTTATATAAGGCTCTTGAACGCGGAGTAAATGCAGGCATAATTAAATCTATAGGCATATCAAATTATTACACTCCGGCGGAATTTGAGAGAATCGCAAAAATTTCGTCAATCATTCCCGCAATAGTTCAGAACGAGAATCACATTTTTTATCAGAATTCAGATTTGCAGAAATATTTGACTCGCTACGGGACTATTATAGAGTCGTGGTATCCATTCGGCGGACGAGGCAGCGCAAGAGAGATTCTCAACAATCCGGCCATAAAGAAAATAGCAGCCTCACACAAGAAAACTAGCGCGCAGATTATATTACGCTGGCAGATTCAGGCGGGTTATATAGTCATTCCTGGATCAAGTAATCCCGAACATATCCGCGAAAATATTAACGTGTTTGATTTCGAGTTGACTCCCTGCGAAATGAATATAATAAAAAATTTGAATCGCAATAAGAGATTTGAGAACTGGTAAACAATAAAAATTTTAGGCAGGTTATGAGTCGCCCCCTGGCCTGCCTGAGTTTACGCTAAATCAATAATTACTCCCCAGTCTCCGCCGATAAGTTGAATTTTTGAGTCCCTAAATTGAGTCGGCAAAAGTGTTCTTATATTATATTCATATGGGAAAAAACGAACGTGTAAATCAGCAAGATATCTATATTCACGCTGACGAGGAAGGACAATAATTAATTTTTTCTTTGCTACTCGTACTAATTCCGAGAAACAGGCCGCAAAATCTACAACGTGTTCAAGTACATGCGAACAAGTAACTTTATCGAAAGATTTATCAGGGAAAGGAATTTTTGTAATAGACCCTTGCACAAATTTATAGCCTTCTGTATCAAGCGGCTTCTCAATGTCCAACCCGATAATATTTTCTGTATTATTACTGATTTTAGCGATTTCCTTAGCTAAATAACCTCTTCCGCAGCCCACATCTAGGACATTTTCTCCGGACTCTATATTATTCAGGATAAAATTTAAAGTAGCATTATTTAAATCTGTCGGCCTTTGTGATATAAGAGTCTTTGCTGCAAGTTCATAATATTCGTTATAACCTTTTTCATCAAGGTACGGGAATTTATCTTTATATTGCAGCAACTTTGCCGCATCTCGTCCGCAAGCTACACGATAAATCGGATACATTAACCAGTAACAATCTCTAAGAATCGGCGGCAACAAATTATCTAATATATAATTTATTATCTTTGTGAAATCCCTGCTTATTACCATAAAAATTATAATGCTCCTAAAAAAATTTTTTTGCACGACCATATTAAACCTTTACTCTATGTTATAATAGAGATTAGCAAAGAGTACCCGGCCAATTGTTAGCCGTGCTGAAATTTTAAAACTTGACAAGTAATATTTTAGCATAAACTCTTTGCTTTTACATTTAAATATTTATCTGCGCAAAAAATAAGGCCTCACTCAATCATGAGACCTGCAAAAAATTTCACTCAATCAAGCAAGCATTTATCTTATCTATCTATTAGCCGGTATAACTTCCAGCCAATAACCGTCGGGATCTTGAATGAAATATATTCCCATTGAGTGATTCTCAAAGCAAATACAGCCCATTTTCTTGTGAAGTTCGTGAGCCGCTGCAAAATCATCAACGTGAAAAGCTAAATGGAATTCCTCTTCTCCGATGTCATATTTTTGCGGGTGATCTCTAAGCCACGTTAATTCAAGCTCAAACTCTGACTCTTCATTGCCGATATACACTATTATAAATGAACCGTCCGGAGCTGTCTTGCGCCTTTTCTCGTGAAGCCCTAAAGCCTTATCATAGAATTCAAGAGATTTGCTTAAATCCTGCACGTTATAATTCTCGTGTACCATTTTAAATTTCATGAATATTGCCCCCTTTTGAATCTAAGCAAATTGTATCATATTTGAATCTTGACTCATGCATATTATCTCGTTCAGAATTGATATATTTATAAAAAATGGGAGAATTTATCATGACAAAATATGAATCGCTAAAAAATTATATTGCCTCGCTTGGAAGTGCTGCCGTTGCTTTTTCCGGCGGAGTTGATTCGACTCTGTTATTATTCGCTGCTCATGAGGTTTTAGGGAATAGGGCCGTAGCAGTTACTATAAAGTCGCGTTTAATTCTTGGCCGTGAACTTGACGAGGGCAGAAATTTTTGTGAATCTCATAATATCAAGCAAATTATTATTCAAGTCGACGAGTTAAGCATTAAAGATTTCAGCAAGAATCCTCCGAACCGCTGTTATTTATGCAAGAAAGATTTATTTACGCGAATAAAGAAATTAGCACGAGAAAATAATTTAGCTCACGTAATAGAAGGCTCAAATCTTGATGATTTAGGAGATTACAGGCCGGGACTCAAGGCAATAGAAGAACTCGGCATTAAGAGTCCTTTGCGTGAAGCCGGCCTAACAAAGTCAGATATTAGAGAAATTTCGCGCTCCCTGAATTTACCGACATGGGATAAACCTTCTTTTGCGTGTCTTGCGTCAAGATTCGTTTACGGTGAGAGTATTACTCCGGAAAAATTAATCATGCTTGCAAACTCTGAAAAATTATTGCAGGATTTAGGCTTTAAGCAGGAACGAGTCAGGATTCACGGCAATATAGCGCGCATTGAGATAACACCGGAAAATTTTACGCGAATAATCGAGGACTCAATCAGGACAAAAATTTTTCATGCATTAAAAAATTTCGGCTTCTCATATGTTACACTAGATTTGCAGGGCTACAGAACAGGCAGCATGAACGAAAATATTATAAAGGAGTCTTAAATTTTGTACGATATAACGGAAATCAAATTTTATAATGAAGTCCAGCAGCTAAGACTCATTGATGACATTTTTATGAACGAATGTTTTAATCGTGAAGTCAAAGCTGTTGAATTTGTGCTTAGAATAATTCTAAATCGTGATGATATTAGCATAACACGAACAGAATCACAAGCATTTATCAGAGGCTGGGGCAGATCTCTCGAACTTGATATATTAGCCGAAGAAGGCAGCAAAGCAGCATATAATATCGAAGTCCAGCGCAAAATTTCCGGAGCAAGTATAAAGCGCGCTAGATTTCATGTTGCGATGTTGGATTATTTATCTTTGAATCCTAGAGAAAAATTTAATTCTATACGCGATAATTACGTGATATTTATAACTGAATACGACGTAATGAAAAAGGGACTCCCTATTGAAATTTTTGACAGACTCAGCAGCTCAACAGGAGAGTCAATAAATGACGGTTCGCATATTATTTACGTCAACGGGGAATGCCGCAATGATAATACACCGCTGGGAAGACTCATGCATGACTTTTTTGAGCCTGACCCCGATAAAATGTATTATGATATACTTGCTGAAAGAGTAAGATTAATCAAGTCCGATAATTTGGAGGTAAAGAAATTGAGCGGAATTATGGAAAAAATGCGTGCGGAAGGTCGTGCAGAAGGTCGTGCAGAAAGAGATAAAAGTTTTGTCTCAAATATGCTCAAAGATGGCAAACTTGCATTTGATACTATTGCAAAATATGCAGAAGTCTCTATCAAGTTCGTGCAGGATATGGCAAAATCTCTAGGCATTGAACCTCGTTAAATCAAAAAAGGGGAGCTTTTCACGTTCGACTCCCCTATATAAAAACTTTTCGCGCTCATGATATTATTTACACGGTGATAGAACATGAATAATAATTTAATCCGAAATTTTTGCATAATAGCTCATATAGATCACGGAAAATCTACTCTTGCTGATAGATTACTTGAGGCAACAGGCACTATTGCGTCACGAGACATGAGGGCGCAAATTTTAGACTCCCTTACTCTTGAACGTGAACGCGGAATAACTATAAAACTTGTACCAGTCAGAATGAATTATAAAGCAAGCGACGGCAAAAATTATATATTGAATTTAATCGACACCCCCGGCCATGTTGATTTTGCTTATGAAGTCTCGCGCTCATTGGCAGCCTGTGAGGGTGCTTTACTCGTTGTTGACGCGTCGCAGGGGGTTGAAGCTCAAACCGTAGCAAATGCCTATCAAGCTATAGATCAAAATCTTGAAATCTTACCCGTTATAAATAAAATAGATCTCCCATCAGCTAGACCCGATAACGCAAAGCAGGAAATTTCAGAAGTTGTAGGACTCGACGCAAGCAATGCAGTATTAACAAGTGCTAAGACCGGCGCAGGAGTGAATGAGATTCTAGAACGCATTGTAACTGATATTCCCGCACCTGAAGGCGACGAAAATTTACCGCTTCAAGCTCTTATATTTGACTCCGTATATGATAATTATCGCGGTGTAATTTGCTATGTAAGAGTCATTAACGGCAAAATTAAATCAGGTCAAAATATTATGTTTATGTCGAACGGGATTATTTACCCGGTCAATGAGGCCGGAGTCTTTAAGCCCGGTTTTACTCCTGTAAATGAACTCGGACCCGGTGAAGTCGGTTATATCACAGCCAGTATTAAGACTCTTGCTGAAGCTCAAGTCGGCGACACTATAACGGACGCAGCAAACCCCGCAAGTAAAGCCCTTCCCGGTTATAAACGAGTCAAAAGTGTAGTATTTTGCGGATTCTACCCGGTTGAACGCGACAATTACCCGCAATTAAGGGACGCCCTCGAAAAATTATGCTTGAATGACTCAGCCGTAACGTATGAGCCTGAAAGCTCGGAAGCTCTGGGATTCGGATTCAGGTGCGGATTTCTGGGTTTATTGCATATGGACGTAGTTAGAGAAAGATTACGGGAAGAATACGGCGTTGAACTTGTTGCGACTGCTCCGAATGTTGTATATGAAGTTGTGAAGACTTCAGGAGAAATTATAGAAGCTCACAGGCCGAGCGACTTCCCCGATCCGTCAGAAATTGAAGAGATTCGCGAGCCGTATATAAAACTTTCTGTATTTGTGCCGTCTGAATTTACTGGGCGGGTCATGCAATTAATTCAAGACAGGCGGGGGACTTATAAATCAATGGACTATATAACTCCTGAAAGAGTCCGAATTATTTACGAAATGCCTTTATCTGAATTCATTGTAGATTTTCATGATAAGCTAAAATCACAAACAAGGGGATATGCATCGCTTGATTATGAGTTAATCGGCCTGAAAGCCAGCGAACTTGTTAGAGTCGATATTCTTGTGAACGGTGAGGCTGCCGACGCGTTTTCTTTTATTTGTCATAAGGACGCGGCTTATAATCGGGGTCATGCAGTAGTTACGAAATTAAAAGAGTTAATACCGAGTCAAGTATTCGAGATTCCCATACAGGCATCAATCGGGCGGCGGGTAATAGTTCGTGTTAATGTTCGTGCGTTGAGAAAAGACGTTCTTGCAAAATGTTACGGCGGAGATATTACGAGAAAGCGCAAATTACTAGAGAAACAAAAAGAGGGCAAAAAACGTATGAAGCAGATCGGAAAAGTTGCTATACCTCAAGAGGCGTTTTTAGCGTTTATGCAAGTCGATAATGCCGAGAAATAATAAAAATTTTTACGCGTTATATATACACGTCCCATTCTGCGAGAAAAAATGTAAATACTGCTCGTTTTATAGTATTTCAGGAAATAATAATTATATTGACTCGTGGCTTGAGACTCTAAAACGTGAAGCAAAATTTTATACTGGCTCAAGAGTCAAGACTATTTATATAGGCGGGGGGACTCCGAGTGTATTAAATCTTTCTCAATGGGACAAATTAATAAATATAATCCGCGAAAATTTTGATATTAATAATTTAATCGAGGCGACTTGTGAGGCAAACCCGAATTCTTTGACTCGTGAACTTGTTAATTTCTTGAGAGAAAATTTTTTTACCCGTGTCAGTCTCGGCGTTCAGAGCTTGAATGATGACGAGTTAAAAACTTTAGGCCGCTTGCATGATTCACGAGCTGCAATAAACGCTATGAATTTAATAAATGAGTCAGGTTTGAGTCTAAGCTGTGATTTAATTTTCGCGATCCCCGGCCAAACTTTGCGAACATGGGCGGACTCATTAAAGCAAGTTATAAAATTTGCCTCTCACATTTCGACCTATCAATTAACTTTAGAGCCCGGCACTCCTTTATTTCGCGAATACGATAACGACTCACTAAATTACAACGGCTATAAATTTTATCGTTACGCACAATATTTATTGCCCCTGAAAAATTTTCTGCAGTATGAGATCTCAAATTTTGCCCCGCCCGGTTATGAATGCCTGCATAATCTCTCATACTGGGATCATGATAATGTAATAGCTTTAGGCCCTTCTGCTGTGAGTTATCTTGACGGAGTGAGGCTCAAGAATCCCCCCGACATTCATAAATATTTTAAGCTCGATAAAAATTTAATCCAGCGCGAGAAATTATCAGTTCGAGAAAATTTAATAGAACTCGTAATATTATCATTGCGGACAAGATTCGGAGTTGAGCGAAATATTTTACTGCCTGAAATCGAGAAAGTTATAATGCAAATGCCCAGCGATTTATTTATTATCACGCCTGAAAGAATCTCACTAAGTAAACGGGGCATGAGACTCGGAAATTCTATCTGGTCAGAATTAATCGGATTGTAGTATAATTACTTGCGTCCGGCTCAATGCGGCGGGAGTCTGTGAATCGTGTCAGGTTCGGAAGAAAGCAGCACTAAGCAGAATTTCTCGGGTGCCATTGAATACCGGACAATTTTTATTGCTCATCATGAAATTTTCACGCGATATATACATAAAGAAAAAAGAGAGGCCTTTGTGAGAGTCTCTCGTTAATTCTTTGAGGGGGGTAAAACTATAAAACGATCGAACAAGAACGAGGAATCTAAATTTTATTTTCTCATGAACCTTCTTGCAGGTGTAAGGCTCTTGATTGATTTATATTTTCGTGTTTGTTCGTTATGTCAAACATTATAGCCTGAAATTTTTAGCTGTCAAGATTTAATTTTAACTCGTGTAAAAATGTTTGTGATAAAATAATTTCATGACGTTTTCAGAGCCTAGAAGGATAAATTTTTACTAATACATTTACTAATACAAAAATATCAATATTTCCTAGTTATAGCAATTAATTACAAATGAAAATTTTTTGTTATGTGTTAAATTTTTTTTGTGAGAGTTTTTGCGAGAAATTTTTTTGTGCAAGTCGTGAAATTTTTTTGTGCGTGACTCATTATATAAACGCTATAAAGTTGTTAGGAGCGAAATTTTTTATTATTATTACAAGTGTGAAAGCGTGAATAAATTTTTTATTGCGCGAGTCGTCCTGTTAGTAATTGCCTTTATATGCTTGTGAATGTGAAAGCCTGAAAGAAATATTTTATTATGTGAGTCGCCCTTATTGCCATAAAATTTTTATAATACTTGCGAACATGATGCCGTGAATAAATTTTTTATTGCGTGAGTCGTCCTGTCTGCCTTTATATGCTCGTGAATGTGAAAGCCTGAAAGAAATATTTTATTATGTGATTCGTCCTTATTGCTATAAAATTTTTATAATGCCTGCGAGTGTGAGGCCGTGAAAGAAATTAAATATTAATAATTCCCAGTGAAATCCGCTCGATAAAATTTTTATAAATGCGAATATATATAATAAGTAACTAGCGCAATATAATCACCTGAAAAAATGCTAAAATATTATGTTTTAAAATTTGAATTCTTTACGACATTTGCAAACAAGAAGAGAAAGGAGAGAATAAAAATTGTTTGCTCGTCTTGTAGAATATTTAAACACGGGCTCGGCTGTCTCTGTAGGAATTATAAGCATTGCCATAATGCTTTTATTCGGTTTTGCGCTGACTAGAATCACAAAACTTTTTAAGCTCCCTAATGTTACAGCGTATATTATAACAGGTATATTAATCGGCCCATATTGTTTAAATCTCGTTCCTGAAGTTGTCAGGACTTACACGGAATTTTTGCCGGATGTTGCGCTTGCTTTTATTGCGTTCAGTACCGGGCAGTTTTTCAGGCTCAATGCTTTGAAGGGCAGCGGCTCGAAAGTTTTAATTATCACGGTGCTTGAGTCTTGTGTTGCGTCAATTTTTGTATTTATTGCGGTGTATTTCTTTCTCGGCTTAGATTTGGCGTTCTCGATTGTATTAGCGGCTTTGGCTGCTGCGACGGCTCCTGCTTCAACTATGATGACTATTAGGCAGACTGGAGCGCACGGAGATTTTGTAAATACTTTATTGCAGGTAGTTGCTCTTGATGACGTTGTAGGCTTGATTGCATATAGTATCGCGATTTCTGTAGCGTTGGCCTCAAGCGGGAATAAATCAGGCTTTCAATTAAGCAATATAATCAGGCCTGTATTAATTAATTTCTTGAGTGTCTTTATAGGCGCATTACTGGGAGTCGTGCTGAAAATTTTGATTCCTGAAAATAGATCTAAGGATAACAAGATAATAATTTCAGTTGCTATATTATTCGGATTTTGCGGAGTCTGTCAGATTTTAGGAGTTTCGCCGCTTCTGGGCTGCATGTTTATGGCTACTGTTTATGTAAATATTACTGATGACGATAAATTATTCAAGCAATTAAATTATTTCTCGCCCCCGTTTTTATTATTATTCTTTGTGCGTTCGGGAGTCTGCTTTGATTTAGGAGCTTTGACCGGCGGGAATGGGATTTTATTGACAGTCGGAGTCGTATATTTTCTTGTGAGAATAATGGGCAAATATGCAGGAGCTTTCACGGGCTGTGCTATAACCGGAAAAAATAAACTTGTACGCAATTATTTAGGACTTGCTTTAATACCTCAGGCAGGAGTCGCTATTGGACTTGCTGAACTGGGCGCGAGGACTCTGGGCGGTGATACTGGCAATATGCTAAGAACTGTAATACTTGCTTCGAGCGTATTATATGAGTTAATCGGCCCTGCTTGTGCAAAAATTTCGCTGGCATTGTCTCATTCTTATGATAGTAACTCGCCTGAAGAAAAAATTATCCCGTCAAATAATCAAGATGATAAGCACGTTATAAATTTGTTGATAGAAAGAATCAAGGAAATTCAAAGCGAGCTGCCTAAACATGAGCTGGTTATAGCAAATCAACAGGAAAATAATAATAATCCCGCAATGCATAGAGGACTCAGACACGGAATAAACGCGCGCTGATAAATATATTTGCCAAAGATATATTTTATGTGATATAAATTAGCTTAATTAAAGAATTCATATATAAAATTTTTCGCGAAAGGATTTGATTCAAGAATGGAGATGTACATATCGGCTCTCAAGAATCTTTTGCTTCAGTCGGGTTTCATGGGACTAACGCAAGGAAATATTATCATGATTATAGTGGCGTTTGTCCTGCTATATCTCGCAATAGGCAAGGGATTCGAGCCATTATTACTAGTTCCAATAGCATTTGGGTGCTTACTTGTTAATTTGCCTCTCTCAGGAATAACTGACGGATATAACGAGGCCACTCACACGATAGGATTTTTGCGTTCGTTGTATTACGGTGCAGAATTCGAAATTTACCCGATTTTGATATTTCTAGGAATCGGAGCGATGACAGATTTTGCGCCTTTGATTGCTAATCCCATAACATTTTTACTCGGAGCGGCTGCACAGTTCGGCGTTTTCGTTGCATTTATCGGAGCTAACTGGGTCGGAGCTTTAACAAACGGGCTTGTCTCGTTCAACATCAAAGAAGCTGCCAGTATTGCAATAATCGGAGGTGCTGACGGGCCGACAAGTATTTATTTAACGGTCATGCTCGGACAAAAGCAAATTTTAGGAGCTGTAGCAGTTGCCGCATATAGTTATATGTCGCTCGTGCCTATGATTCAGCCGCCTGTTATTTACGCAATGACGAGCAAGAAAGATCGCGGCATAGTAATGGGACAATTAAGACCAGTCAGCAAGCGTGAAAAAATATTATTCCCGATCGTCTGCACGGTTATATCAGGCTTAATTCTTCCTGCGTGCGTGCCTCTTGTAGGGACTTTAATGTTTGGAAATTTATTAAAAGAATGCGGAGTAACTGACAGATTAAGCAATACAGCGCAAAACGAGTTAATGAATATCGTTACAATTTTCTTAGCTTTATCAGTAGGTTCAACAATGGAAGCTGATAAATTTTTGACGCTGCAGACACTCGCAATTATTTGTCTAGGACTCGTAGCGTTTGCCTTCTCGACATTCGGCGGAGTTTTATTCGGTCAAATTATGAAGCATTTATCGGGCGGTAAAATTAATCCCATGATCGGAGCTGCTGGAGTCTCTGCTGTTCCTATGGCTGCTCGTGTCGTTCAAAGATGTGTACAGAAAGAATATCCGGGGCATTTCCTGTTAATGCACGCAATGGGCCCGAATGTTGCCGGAGTTATTGGGACTGCAGTTGCTGCCGGAGTAATGCTTACACTTTTATCGCAGTAAATTATATAAAAATTTTAATTTGTTGATGACAGCCGGGAAGATGTAAAAATTTATTCCCGGTTTTGTTTTGCCTTGTCTCATATTCT